>DASRYN010000074.1:0-10253 GCA_035687185.1 Pseudoxanthomonas sp.
GGCCGGCCCACAACGCCGCCAGGCCCGCCAGCAGCACGCCCAGGGCCCGCAGCACGCGGTGCCGGCGATAGCTCCAGCTCAGGCTGAAGAGGCCCAGCAGCGTCACCGACACCACCAGCGCGCGCTCCAGGCTGCCGTCGAACCACAACGTCAGGCCCAGCGAGGGCAGGCCGGCCAGCAGCAGCGGCGCCAGCGCGCAATGCACCGCGCACAGCAGCGAGCCGGTGGCACCGAAACGGTCGAGCAGGTCGCGGGGAGCGGATGGCATCGGCCTATGACTTCCGGGAGGGGTATCGGTCTGTTTGGATACATTATAACATTCGTCATCCGTTGTCACCCCTTGGAGCATCCCGCATGCGTCACCCCCTTCCCCGTCCTGGCCGCCTGGCCGCCGCCCTCGCCCTGGCCTGCACCGGCCTCCCTCTGGCCGCCGCGGCCCACGAGCCCACCGAGCTGCCGACCGTGCAGGTCACCGCCTCGCCCCTGGCGGGCGATGCCGAGTCGCTGGCGCGGCCGGTCGAGGTGCTGCAGGGCGAGGCGCTGGACCGGGCCAAGTCGGCCACCCTGGGCGAGGCCGTCGCCGGCCTGCCGGGCGTGCAGACCACCTATTTCGGCCCCGGCGTGGGGCGCCCGATCCTGCGCGGCCTGGACGGCCCGCGCGTGCAGGTCCTGTCCAGCGGCATGGGCAGCATGGACGCCTCCACCGTGAGCGCGGACCACGCCACCAGCATCGAGCCCTTCCTGGCCGACCAGATCGAGGTGCTGAAGGGCCCGGCCACCCTGCTGTTCGGCAGCGGCGCCATCGGCGGCGCGGTCAACGTGGTGGACGGCCGCATCGCGCGCGAGCTGCCGGCGCGGCCGCTGAGCGGCCGCGCCGAGATCCGCGGCAACACCGTCAACGACGAACGCAGCGGCATGTTCCGCCTCGACGGCGTCAACGGGAACTGGGTGCTGCACGTGGACGGCCTGCTGCGCGATACCGACGACTACGACATCCCGGGCCTGGCCGCGGCGCCGCACGACGACCACGACCATGACCACGAGCACGAAGGGGACGACCACACCGACGCGGCACGCGGAACCCTGCCCAACAGCGCCATGCAGACCCGCGCCGGCGGCCTGGGCGCGACCTGGCTGGGCGAGCGCGGCTACTTCGGCCTGGCCGCGAGCACGTACCGCAGCGAGTACGGCATCCCCGCAGGCGCGCACGTGCACGCCGGGGACGACCATGGCCACGGGCACGACGAGCACGACCACGACGAACACGGGCACGAGGACGAAGGGCACGGCCACGAGGAAGACGTGCGCATCGACATGGTGCAGAACCGGCTGGAACTGAAGGGCGGCATCTACGACCCGCTCTCCTACCTGGAGCGCATCGACCTGCACGGCGCGTGGAGCGACTACGAGCACGTCGAGCTGGAGGGCGGCCAGGTCGGTACCCGCTTTGTCAGCCGCGGCCACGACACCCGCCTGCAGGCGGTGCAGAAGGAAGTCGCCGGCTGGCGCGGTGCCTTCGGCCTGCAGCTGGGCAGCGTGGACTTCTCCGCGGTGGGCGAGGAGGCGTTCGTGCCGTCGACCGTGACCGACAGCTGGGGCCTGTTCGTGTTGCAGGAAAAGGCCTTCGGCCCGCTGAAGCTGGAGCTGGGCGGCCGCTACGACCACGTGCGCCTGGCGCCCGACGGCAGCGCGCCCGCGCGCGAGTTCGACGCGACCAACCTGTCGGCGGCGGCGATCTGGCGCCTGAACCCGGCGCTGGAACTGCGCTTCGGCCTGGACGGCTCCGAACGCGCACCCACCCAGGAGGAGCTGTACGCCGGCGGCCTGCACGTCGCCACCGGTTCGATCGAGATCGGCGACACCGGCCTGCAGACCGAGCGCGCCGCGCGCGCCGAGGTGAGCCTGCACGCGCACAGCGAGCGGCTGGACTTCAAGGTCGCCGCCTACCAGGGCCGCTTCGACGACTTCATCTACCTGGCCGACACCGGCGTGGCCGAGCACGACGTGCCGGTGCGGCTGTGGACCCAGGCCGACGCGGTGTTCACCGGCGCCGAGGCCGAGGCGGTCCTGCACCTGGCCGACAACGCCACCGGCGCCTGGGACCTGCGCCTGTTCGGCGACTACGTGCGCGGCGAGCTGGACGGCAGCGGCAGCCGCGAGGTGGCCTTCGCCGTGCCGCACGGCGACCACTTCCACCGCTACCGCACCGAGCTGGCCAACGACGGCAACCTGCCGCGCATCGCGCCGGCGCGCGTGGGCGCGAGCCTGGCCTGGACGCTGGACGGCTGGCGGGCCTCGCTGGGCGCGGTGCGCTACCAGCGGCAGGACGACGTGGCCGCCAACGAGGAGCCCAGCCCCGGTTACACGCTGGTGGACGCGCACCTGGCCTACCGCTGGGACCGCGGCGACGGCAACAGCTGGGAGGTGTTCCTGGACGGCACCAACCTGGGCGACGAGGAGGCGCGCCCGCACACCTCGCTGCTGCGCGACTACGCGCCGCTGCCCGGCCGCGCGGTGGCGTTCGGCGTCCGCGTCTGGTTCTGACGTCCCACCCGTGCCGGGCCTGGAACGCAGGCCCGGCGCGCGGGAACCGGCGACGCCGTCCGGCGGCGTGCCTGTCTCAGCCGGCCTGCGCGCAGCGCGCGCACAGGCCGTGCACCTCCAGCGTCTGCGCCTGCGGCTGGAAGCCAAGCGCCTTCGCGCGCGCGTCCAGCTGCGCCACCACCTCGCGGTCCTCCAGCTCCACCGCGCTGTGGCAGCGGTCGCAGATCAGGAACGGCACCGAGTGCTGGGCACTGTTGGGATGGTGGCAGGCGACGAAGGCGTTGACCGACTCCAGCTTGTGCACGAAGCCGTTGGCCATGAGGAAGTCGAGCGCGCGGTACACCGTGGGCGGCGCGTCGGCGCCGGCGCCCTTGCCCTCGCGCACGCGCTCCAGCAGCTCGTAGGCCTTGACCGGCTTGCCGGCGTCGGCGATCAGCCGCAGCACGTTGGAGCGGATCGGGGTCAGGCGCAGGCCGCGCTCGACGCAGGCGCGCTCCACCGCCTGGACGAACGCGTCGGCGTCGTCGACGTGGTGGTGCGGATCGGTGCAGGCGTGCTTGGCGGGCATGGCGCCTCCCGGGTCAGGCCGTTGCGACCTTCATAAGCGCGGCATCGATGCGTTTCAAGGCCTCCTCGCGCCCGGCCAGGTAGACGGTATGGCCGATGTCGGGGCTGACCTGGGTGCCGGTGATGGCCACGCGCAGCGGCTGCGCCACCTTGCCCATGCCCAGCTCCAGCGCGACCGCCACCTCGTGCAGCGCGGCCGACACCGCCTCGACGGTCCACTCCGGCAGCGCGGCCAGCAGCTCGCGCGCCCTGGCCAGCGGCGCCTCGGCGCCGGCCTTGAGGTGCCTGGCCACCGCCGCCTCGTCGTAGGCCTCCAGCGGGCGGTACCAGACCTGCGCCTTCTCCGCCATTTCCTTCAGCGTCTGCACGCGCTCGCGCAGGGCCACCACCACGTCGGCCGGCGCCGGGCCCGCCGCCGGGTCGATGCCGAGCCGGCGCAGCTGGTGCTCCAGTTGCGGTGCGATGGATGCCGGGTCGTCGGTCTTCAGGTAGTGCTGGTTGACCCAGCCCAGCTTGGCCATGTCCAGGCGCGCGGCCTTGCTGTTCACGTCCTTCACGTCGAATAGCTCGATCAGCTCCTGGCGGGTGAACAGTTCCTGGTCGCCATGCGACCAGCCCAGCCGCGCCAGGTAGTTGATCAGCGCATGCGGCAGGTAGCCGGCGTCCTTGTACTGCATCACGTCGGCCGCGCCGGTGCGCTTGGACAGCTTGGCGCCCTGTTCGTCCAGGATCATCGGCATGTGCGCGAACTTCGGCACCGGCGCCCCCAGCGCTTGGTACAGGTTGATCTGGCGCGGGGTGTTGTTGATGTGGTCGTCGCCGCGGATCACCTCGGTGATGCCCATGTCCCAGTCGTCCACCACCACCGCGAAGTTGTAGGTGGGGTAGCCGTCCGGGCGGAAGATCACCATGTCGTCGAGTTCGGCATTGGCGATCTCGATGCGGCCCTTGATCAGGTCGTCGAACGCGACCACGCCATCCAGCGGGTTCTTGAAGCGGATGACGCGGTTGGGATCGTCGCGGTACGGAAGGTTGAGGTCACGCGCGGCGCCGTTGTAGCGCGGCTTTTCCTGCTTCGCCATCGCGGCCTCGCGCATGGCGTCGAGTTCTTCCTTGGTCTCGTAGGCGTAATAAGCCTTGCCCTCGGCCACCAGCTTCTCGGCCACTTCCTTGTAACGCTCAACGCGGTCCGTCTGGTAGATCGGGCCTTCGTCGTAGTCCAGGCCCAGCCAGTCCATCGCCTGCAGGATCGCGTCGATCGCCGCCTGGGTGCTGCGCTCGCGGTCGGTGTCCTCGATGCGCAGGATGAACTGGCCGCCGCGGTGGCGCGCCTCCAGCCAGCAGTACAGCGCGGTGCGCGCGCCGCCGATGTGCAGGTAGCCGGTGGGACTGGGGGCGAAACGGGTGCGGCAGGTCATGGGGAGGAAGACGTGGACGGAATGGGACATTTTACCCCGCCTGCGCAGCGCCCATGGCCCGGGCCGGTGGCGCCCGGCCGGCCGCGGCGGTGCAGGACGGGCCACGGACCGTCCCCCTGGCCCTGCAGCGCCTGGTCCACCGCGCCCGCGCCGGCCTGCCGGCTAGGGACCGGGGGCGATGACCACGCGGTTGCGCCCGCCGCGCTTGGCCTCGTACAGGGCCGCGTCGGCGCGCTTGAACAGCGCGTCGAAGCCCTCGTCCGGCCCCTGCAGGGCCACGCCCACGCTGACCGTCACCGGGACCGGCACGCCCGGCTCGAAGGCATGGGCCTCGACCGCCGCGCGCAGGTTCTCCGCCAGCGCCGGCACCTGGTCGCTGCGCACGCCCGGCAGCAGGACCACGAACTCCTCGCCGCCCCAGCGCACCAGCCAGTCGCTGGAGCGCAGCTGGCGCCGCAGCAGCACGGCCAGCTCGCGCAGCACGCGGTCGCCGGCGTCGTGGCCGCAGCTGTCGTTGATGCGCTTGAAGTGGTCGATGTCCAGCACCAGCAGGGCCCGCGCGTGGCCGGGCACGACCGGGCCGGCCGGCAGCCGCGCCCAGCGCTGCTCGAAACCGTGGCGGTTCAGCGCCAGGGTCAGCGGGTCGGTGGTGGCGCGGGCGCGGTACTTCTCGGCCTCGTTCTGCAGCAGGCGGCGCTCGGTGCGGTAGGTGCGCAGCTGCAGCAGCGCGTAGAGCACGATGCCGGTGAGCCATACGCCCAGGATCCCCAGGTACCAGGTCTCGCGCGACAGGCCCGGGCGCACGAAGGTGATCTCCTGCACCTCCAGGTCGTGCACGCCCTCGGTCATGGGGTAGGAGAAATCCAGCCCCACCGTGACCACGTTGCTGAGTTCGGCGTGCGCCAGCTCGCGCGGCAACTTGTAGTACAGCCGCCACCACTCGGCGACGGTGAACTCGTCCACGCTCAGCGACAGCGGCGCGCGCAGGTCCTGGGTCGGCAGGAACACCGCGTTGTACTTGGTGCTGTTGGTGTCGCCGACGGTGGAGTAGCGCGGGTCGAAGTGCCGCGCGAACAGCCGCAGCTTGGGCACGTCGCCCTTGTAGACGACCTTGACCTCCACGTGGGTGTACTTCGACAGGTCCAGGCCGCGGTCGGGGCCGGAGCCGATGAAGTAGTTGACCGCGCAGTAGTACAGGGGCTCGTTGGTGCCCGGCGGGTAGTGGCAGCGCAGGCGGCGCTTGCCCTCGTCCAGCCACTCGCCGGCCTCGGCGCGGCCCGGCACCGGGGTGGAGGACAGCATGGTCGCGTCCTTCGGCACCCGGGTCACGTCGAAGCGCACCGGCGGGATGAGGTCGTAGCCGGCGATCGCGCCGAGGGTCAGGGCCACGCCCGCCAGCAGGGCCAGTGCGACGTGCTTGCGTTGCCCGGAGTGGGACGTCGGAGTCGGAGAAACGTCTACACCGGCCGCGGTCATGTGCCCTCTACCATCCCTGTGGACAGGCGGCGCGTGCACGACCGCCTGGAATTGCAGGGACGTTACCAAAGGCCATTCCCGCCTGCACTGTGTGACCCATGCACCCCCCGGCCACCGGCGCGGCCGCCTGCCGCCTGGCGCCGGGCACGGGCGGGAGGGCGCGGCCCGGCCTACAATCCGGCGATGGCCACCCTGTTCGTCTCCGACCTGCACCTGGATCCGGCCCGGCCGGAAATCACCGCCCTGTTCCTGCGCTTCCTGCGCGGCGAGGCTGCGGGCGCCGACGCGCTGTACATCCTCGGCGACCTGTTCGAGGCCTGGGTCGGCGACGACGACCCGTCCGAGGCCGGGACGGAAGTGGCCGCCGCGCTGCACGCCCTGGCCGACGCCGGGGTGCCGGTGTACTTCATGCACGGCAACCGCGACTTCCTGGTCGGCCAGGACTACGCCCGCCGCGCCGGCATGCGCATCCTGCCGGATCCGTCGGTGGTATCGCTGTCCGGCCGCCCGGCGCTGCTGATGCACGGCGACCTGCTGTGCAGCGACGACACCGCCTACCAGGCCTTCCGCGCCCAGACCCGCGACCCGCGCTGGCAACAGCAGTTCCTCGCCCAGCCGCTGCAGGCGCGGCTGGCGTTCGCGGCGCAGGCCCGCCAGGCCAGCATGGCGCGGCAGCAGGAAATGCTGCAGGGCGACCGCGGCACCTTCGAGACCGTCACCGACGTCACCCCGGCCACGGTCGAGGCCACCCTCGCCCGCTTCGGCGTGGACCTGCTGGTCCACGGCCACACCCACCGCCCGGCGGTGCACGCGCTGCGAGTGGGCACGCGCGACTGCCGGCGCATCGTGCTCGGCGACTGGTACGAACAGGGCTCGGTGCTGCGGGTGGACGCCGGCGGCGCGCAGCTGCAGGCGCTGGCGCCGGGCTGAGCGGCAGGCCGGCTCAGCCGCCGGCCTGCTCCGCTTCCACGTAGCGCAGCGATTCCAGCTCGTCCTCGTCGAATCCGGCCAGCAGCCGCGCCTCGACGTTGAACGGGCCGTGCAGGTAGCCGCTGGCGTACTCGCGCAACAGTTCGCGGAAGCGGGCGCGCGGCTCGACCCCGGCGCGCTCGCAGTACCAGCGGTACCAGCGCGAGCCGGCGGCCACGTGCGCCACCTCCTCGCGCAGGATGACCTCCAGGATCGCCACCGTGTCCAGGTCGCCCATGTCGCGCAGGCGCGCGATCATGCCCGGGGTGACGTCCAGCCCCCGCGCCTCCAGCACGCGCGGCACCAGGGCCATGCGCGCCATGCCGTCGTGCGCGGTCTTCTCGCACATCTCCCACAGGCCGTTGTGGGCGTCGAAGTCGCCGTAGTCGCGGCCCATCCGGCGCAGGCGGTCGCGCAGCAAGGTGAAGTGGCGCGCCTCGTCGTCGGCCACCTGCACCCAGTCGCGGTAGAACCGCTCGGGCAGGCCGCGGAAGCGGTAGGCCGCGTCCCAGGCCAGGTCGATGGCATTGAGCTCGATGTGGGCGATCGCGTGCAGGAACGCCGCCCGCCCTTCCTCGCTGCCCAGCCCGCGGCGCGGCAGGTGGCGCGGATGCACCAGCTTCGGCCGCGGCGGCCGCCCCGGCATGCGGATCGGCTCCGGCGGCGGCGCTTCCCCGGGCAGGACGATGTCACCGCGGGCGAAGGCCGCGGCGTATTCGTGGGTCAGCGCGACCTTGCGGGCCGGATCGGCCTCGTCCAGGCAGGCGCGCGCGGCCTGGTACAGCTCCATCGCCGCCTCCTCAGCAGGCGCGGCGGCGGCGCTTGGCCTCGTCCGAGCGCAGCTGCTGCAGGCGTTCGAAGTAGCCCGGCTCGATCCCGGTCACGTACTGGCCGTTGAAGCAGGAGGAATCGAAGCGGGTGAGCTGCGGGTTGCCCTCGCGCACCGCGGCCTCCAGGTCCTCCAGGTCCTGGTAGATCAGCCAGTCGCAGCCGAGCATCTTCTCGATCTCCTCGACGCTGCGGCCGTGGGCGATCAGCTCGTCGGCCGAGGGCATGTCGATGCCGTAGATGTTCGGGTGCCGCACGGGCGGCGCGGCCGAGGCCAGGTACACCTTGCGCGCGCCGGCGTCGCGCGCCATCTGCACGATCTGCTGGCTGGTGGTGCCGCGCACGATGGAGTCGTCCACCAGCAGCACCACGCGGTTGCGGAACTCCAGGTGGATGGGATTGAGCTTGCGGCGCACGGACTTCACCCGCTCGCCCTGCCCCGGCATGATGAACGTGCGGCCGACGTAGCGGTTCTTGATGAAGCCCTCGCGGTACTTCACGCCCAGCACGTTGCTGATCTCCAGCGCCGCGTCGCGCGAGGTGTCCGGGATCGGGATGACGGTGTCGATGTCGTGGTCAGGGCGCAGGCGCAGGATCTTCTCGCCCAGTTTCACGCCCATGCGCATGCGCGCCTTGTGCACCGAGACGTCGTCGATCATCGAGTCCGGGCGGGCGAAGTAGACGTATTCGAAGATGCACGGCGCGCGCTCGGCCGGCGCGGCGCAGACCTCGGCGAACAGCTCGCCGCGCGGCGTGACCACGATGGCCTCGCCCGGCTGCACGTCGCGCACGCGGGCGAAGCCGAGGATGTCCAGCACCGCCGACTCGGAGGCGACGATGTACTCGGTGCCCTCGTTGTGCTCGCGCCGGCCCAGCACCAGCGGGCGGATGCCGTGCGGGTCGCGGAACGCGACCAGTCCCAGGCCCAGCACCACGCTGACCACCGCGTAGCCGCCCTTGACCCGGCGGTGCACGCCGGCCACGGCGCGGATCGCGCCTTCCGGGGTGAGCCCCGGCTGCAGGCCGAGCTCGTGCGCGAACACGTTCAGCAGCACTTCGCTGTCGGATTCGGTGTTGATGTTGCGGCGGTCCTGCTCGAACACCTCGCGGCGCAGCGCATCGGTGTTGATCAGGTTGCCGTTGTGCGCCAGGGCGATGCCGTAGGGCGAGTTCACGTAGAACGGCTGCGCCTCGTCCATGCCCTCCGAGCCGGCGGTCGGGTAGCGGCAGTGGGCGATGCCCACGCGCCCTTCCAGCACGCTCATGGCCTTGGCGTTGAACACGTCGCGGACCAGCCCGTTGTCCTTGTGCACGCGCAGGCGGGTACCGTCGGCGGTGGCGATGCCGGCCGCGTCCTGGCCCCGGTGCTGGAGGACGGTCAGGCCGTCATAGAGTTGCCCGGCAACGTTCTGGTTGCCGACGATGCCTACGATGCCGCACATGTTGCGAGTGTCTCCGGGACGGTCACTGACCGGGAGTGGACGGTGAGGTAGATGGGGGCTCCGAGCCCTCGGGGGAAGGGCCCCCGTCCGCGGGAGCCGGCAGCGCCTCGGTGATCGCCTCGACCACCCTGCCCGCCCGTTCGAGCGCGCCATTATCGCCGCTGCGCGGCCCGTTGCCAAAGTCCAGTTCCTGCGCGGCCCAGGCCGGCAGCCAGCCCGCCAGCCAGTGCGCGCCGGGCATCAGCACCGGCAGCAGCCGCGACTGGTGCCACGCCGGTTCAGCCGGCAGCCGGCTGAACGCCATCAGCAGCACCAGCACGCAGGCCACCAGCGCGCCGCGCGCCAGGCCCAGCGCCAGCCCCAGCGCGCGGTCCACCCCGGACAGGCCGACCGAGGCCAGCAGCTTGCGCGCGACCCATCCCACCAGGCCTACCAGCACCAGCACCGCGACGAACGCCACGGCGTAGCCGGCCAGCAGCTCGGTGGCGCCCGGCTGCCCGTCGTCGCTGAACAGGAACGCGAGCTCGGCACCGTAGCGGAACGCGCACCACACCGCGCCCAGCCAGGCCACGATCGAGGCCACCGCGCCGACGAAGCCGCGCAGTGCGCCCAGCAGCGCCGAGGCGGCGATCACCGCCAGCAGGACCAGGTCGATCGCGTTCACGCACGCCTCCGTCCGGCGCGGCCGGCCCGCATCACGGGTGCGACACCACCATCCCGCCGCCGAAGCTCCCGGCCAGGCGCGCCTTCAGCTGCTCGGCCTCGGCGCGGCTGGAGACGGGCCCGACCCGGACCCGGTTGAGGGTGCCGCGGTCGGTGCGCACCGGCTGCACGATGGCGCTGTAGCCGGCGCCGCGCAGGCGGTCGCGCAGGGCGTTGGCCTCGGCCGCGCTGGCGAAGGCGCCGAGCTGCACGGCGAACCCCACCCCCGGGGCGGCGGGAGCGGCCGGCGCACTGGTGGCCGCCTGACGCGGCACTGCCGGCGTGGCCGGGGTCGTGGCCGTCGTGG
>DASRYN010000075.1:0-2841 GCA_035687185.1 Pseudoxanthomonas sp.
AGGCGAACCCGGCGCCGTTCGCGGGGCTGTTCGCCGGCGACGGCTGGGCCGTGGCCAGCTCCTCGCCCGAGCGGCTGGTGTCGGTGCGCGGCCACACGGTGGAGACCCGGCCCATCGCCGGCACCCGCGCGCGCTTTCCCGGCGACGACGACGCGGCGCGCATCCGCGAGCTGGTCGGCCATCCGAAGGAGCGTGCCGAGCACGTGATGCTGATCGACCTGGAGCGCAACGACCTCGGCCGCGTCTGCACCCCGGGCAGCGTGCAGGTGGACGAGCTGATGACGGTGGAGAGCTACGCCCACGTCCACCACATCGTCAGCAACGTGCGCGGCCGGCTGCGCGAGGACGCCACCCCGGGGCAGGTGATCGCCGCGGTGTTCCCCGGCGGCACCATCACCGGCTGCCCCAAGGTGCGCTGCATGCAGATCATCGCCGAGCTGGAGCAGGTCCCGCGCGGGGCCTACACCGGCGCCATCGGCTGGCTGGACCGCAGCGGCGACCTGGACCTGAACATCCTGATCCGCAGCGCCGAGGTGCAGGGCACCGACGCCGTGTTCCGCACCGGCGCCGGCATCGTCGCCGACTCGGTGCCCGCGCCCGAGCTGGACGAGACCCGGGCCAAGGCGCGCGGCCTGCTGCGCGCGCTGGACCCGGAGGCGTGAACGGCGGCGCGGCGCGGCGGCGCGGTATCCTGAGCGGCATCCGGATTCGACGAGGTGGACGTGGCAGGCGGAGCTAGACGGGCATTGCGGTGGGGACTGGCGCTGCTGTGCCTGCTGCTGCTGGCCGGCATCGCCTTCGCCGGCTGGGCCTGGCTGCGCTACCAGCGCTTCGCCGACGCGCCGGCGGTCGGTCCCGGCGACGCGGCCACCGTGCAGGTCGAGCGCGGCGACGGCTTCCGCACCGTGCTGCGCAAGCTGCGCGCGGCCGGCGTCGACGCCGGCCACGACCTGGAATGGCAGTTGCTGGCGCGGCGGATGGACGCGGCCGGCAAGCTCAAGGTCGGCGAATACGCGCTCGAGCCCGGCATGACCCCGCGCACGCTGCTGGAACGCATGCGCCAGGGCCGGGTCATCCACTACCGCTTCACCCTGGTGGAGGGCTGGAACTTCCGCCAGCTGCGCGCGGCGCTGGACGCGGCCACGCCGCTGCTGCACGAGACCGCCGGCATGGACGACGCGGCGGTGATGGCCGCCATCGGCCAGCCCGGCCGGCACCCCGAGGGCCGCTTCCTGCCCGAGACCTACCTGTACCAGCGCGGCGACAGCGACCTGGACCTGCTGCGCCGCGCCCATGCCGCGATGGAGCGGGCGCTGGCCGAAGCCTGGGCCGCGCGCGCGGCGGACGTTCCGCTGAAGTCGCCGGAGGAGGCCCTGGTCCTGGCCTCGATCGTGGAGAAGGAGACCGGCCAGGCGCACGAGCGCCCGCAGATCGCCGGCGTGTTCGCGCGGCGGCTGCAGAAGGGCATGCTGCTGCAGACGGACCCCACCGTGATCTACGGCCTGGGCAGCGCCTACGACGGCAACATCCGCAAGCGCGACCTGACCACCGACACCCCGTACAACACCTACACCCGTCCCGGCCTGCCGCCCACGCCCATCGCCATGCCCGGCCGCGCCGCGCTGCAGGCCGCGGTGAACCCGGCGCCGGGCGATGCGCTGTACTTCGTCTCGCGCAACGACGGCAGCCACGTGTTCTCGGCCACCTATACCGAGCACGCCGCCGCGGTGGACTGCCACCAGCGCCGGCGCGGCTGCCCGCCGCCGCGCGCCGCCGACGCGCCGTCGGGAGAGGCGCGATGAGCGCGCCGGCACCCCCGCCCCGGCATCCGCGGCTGATCAGCCTGGAAGGCGGCGAGGGCGCGGGCAAGAGCACCGCGCTGGCCAGCGTGCGCGAACTGCTGCTGCTGCGCGGCCACGAGGTGGTGCTCACCCGCGAGCCGGGCGGCACGCCGCTGGCCGAGCGCATCCGCGACCTGCTTCTGGGCGGGCGCACCGCGCTGTACGAGGGCGCGCCCGACGAGGAGCCGCTGGTGGCCGAGACCGAGCTGCTGCTGATGTTCGCCGCGCGCGCCCAGCACGTGAGCCAGGTGGTGCGCCCGGCGCTGCAGCGCGGCGCCTACGTGGTAAGCGACCGTTTCACCGATTCGAGCTACGCGTACCAGGGCGAGGGCCGTGGCCTGGACCGGCAGTGGATCGCCGACCTGGAGCGCCGCGCCGTGGGCCTGCGGCCCGGGCTCACCCTGCTGCTGGACCTGGACGTGCGCGAGAGCCGCGCCCGCACCAGCGGCCGCGACCTGTGGCCGGACCGCATCGAGAGCGAGCAGGACGACTTCTTCGAGCGCGTGCGCCTGGGGTTCCGGCGCCGCGCCGAGTCCGAGCCCGAGCGCTTCCGCGTGATCGACGCCGCGCAGCCGCCGCAGGCCGTGGGCGCGGCGGTGGCCGCCGCGGTGGCCGCCTGGCTCGACCGCCCGGGGGCGCCATGAACGCGCTGGCGCCGTGGCAGCAGCGCGTCCACGACCAGGCCGTGGCGGCGCTGGACTCCGGGCGCATGGGCCACGCCCTGCTGTTGTGCGGCCCGGCCGGGCTGGGCAAGCGCGCCATCGCCGACCGGCTGGCCGCGCACGTGCTGGCCGCCGGCGACGCCGCCCAGGCCGCGCGCAGCCGCCAGCTGATCGCCGCCGGCACCCATCCGGACCTGCACGTGGTGACCTTCGCGCCCAACCGCGACGGCAGCCGCCTGCGCACGGAGATCGTGATCGAGCAGGTGCGCGAGCTGTCGCAGCGGCTGGCGCTGACGCCGCAGTACGGGCTGGCGCAGGTGGCCATCATCGAGCCGGCC
>DASRYN010000076.1:0-2003 GCA_035687185.1 Pseudoxanthomonas sp.
CAGGTCAAGGCGCACGCGCGCCAGCACCTGACCGGCTACAAGCACCCCAAGTACGTCGAGTTCCGCGCCAGCCTGCCCAAGACCAACGTCGGCAAGATCCTCCGCCGCGAGCTGCGCGACCCGCCGGCGGCGGGCTGATCCCCGAGCCGTCCATCGCCTGCAATCGCCCGCAAGGTTCCGCCTTGCGGGCGATTCGTTTTGCCGCGCATAGAATCGCGGGGGTCGGACGCATCTTTGATGACACTCCCCACTGCCGTCCCGAACAGCGCGACCGGCCGGACGGTTACACCCTCGGAGGATTCGCACATGTCAGCCGTTCACCCCTTCCCTCGACCTGGCACCGGCCACACCTTGCGCGTGATCGAAGAAACCGCGCGCGACGTTTACTGGTGCTACATGCATGCCGATGCCGCTCCCGGCCGTCGCGCCTGTTTTTCGATGCAACTCGTAGAGGACATCCTGGCCTACCAGCGGGACCTCGGCGAGCGCCTACGCAGCCGGGATGCCGCCTCGGCCACGCTCGCGCACGTGGTGCTGGCCTCGGACGGCGATGCCTTCAACCTCGGCGGCGATCTGGATCTGTTCTGCCGGCTGATCCGCGCGGGCGATCGCGATGGCCTGCTCGCCTACGCCCACCAGTGCGTACGAGGCGTCCACGCCTTCCACGCCGGCCTTGGCGCCGGGGCGCACAGCATCGCGCTGGTCCAAGGCGACGCTCTGGGCGGGGGGTTCGAAGCCGCCCTGAGTTGCCACACCATCGTCGCCGAGGAAGGTGCGCTGATGGGCCTGCCGGAAGTGCTGTTCGACCTCTTCCCCGGCATGGGCGCCTACTCGTTCCTCTGCAAGCGCATCCCGCCGCACCAGGCCGAGAAACTGATGACGGAGGGCAATGTCTACACCGCCGAAGAGATGCATCGCCTCGGACTGGTCGACGTGTTGGCGCCACGCGGCCAAGGCGTCGCCGCCGTCGAGGAGGTAATCCGCGCGAACCGCCGCATCCCTCACGCGCGCGCGGCGATGCACCAGGTTCGCTCGCTGGCCCAGGGCGTCAGCCTCGATGAAATGATGCGGATCACCGAAATCTGGGTCGACACCGCCCTGCAGCTCGGAGAGAAGTCCTTGCGAACCATGGACCGCCTGGTGCGCGCGCAGACACGCCGCAGCGGCGTCGCCACGGCCTGAGCGGTAACGCATTGACCGGAGGGGGATCAGGCCCGGCCTTGAGGCCGGGCTGAACCTCGACCGCGGGCGGTTCCGGGTTCCGGCCGCCGCGCTACTCCGCGCGGCCGCTGTCGTGCTCGCGGCGTTCCCGCTGGCGTGCTTCCAGCGAAGCGCGTCCCTGTTCCATCCGCTCCTGAAGCTCGTCGAACCGGCGCCGCCATTCGCGCCCCAGCTGCCAGTCCGGCAAGCGCATCACTTCGCCGCTGACGGCGGCGAGCTTGATCAAGCCGAGGTTGCTGGCCACGCCTTTGAGCGCATGGGCCTGCTCTCGCAGTTGTTCCCAGTCCTCGTTCGCGCCGCAAGCCTTCAACAGGCGCAAACAGCTGTCGGCGTCACGGAGGCATTGCGCGACGAACTCGCGCTCGAACCCCTCCCCCATGCCCAGCGCGCCGAGCTCGTCCAGGACCGAGCTGTCGAAATGACTGTCGCCCAACGGCAGTTCTTCGCGGACCGCGACCACCGGTGTCGCGCCCGTGCGGTTGTTGTTCGCGATCTCGGCAAGCACGTCCAGCAGGCGCGTCGTCGAAACCGGCTTGGACAGGAACGCCCGCGCGCCGGCCTGCTCGCAGCTGCGGATCGATTCGGGCGTGACGTCCGCGCTGAGGATCAGTACCGGCGTGCGCGGCCCGCCCCCGGCCTGGATCACCCGCATCTGCCGCAGCAGATCGAGGCCGCTCACGTCCGGCATGTGCAGGTCCGCGATCACCGCGTCGTAGTCGACCGCGGCGACGGCGTTGAGCACCGCTTCGCCGCCATCGACGCAGGTCACCTTGTGCCCCGCC
>DASRYN010000077.1:0-2376 GCA_035687185.1 Pseudoxanthomonas sp.
GCGGCGTCGATGACGTGGCCGCGCGGGTAGACGCCGGGCGCGGTGGCGATGCGGCACGACTGCTCGGCCCATTGCCGCGCGACGTCGGCCGGCAGCGGCGAGGCCGGCGGCGGCGGAGGCAGCGCGCGCAGCCGCGCCAGCCACGCATCCTCGTCCAGCCGGCGCGTGCCCAGCAGGCCGCTGTCCCAGAGCTGGTGCAGGTTGCTGCCCTTGCCGTGCAGGTTCACCTGGTAGCGGTTGCCGCCACGGTCATGGCCGTAGCCGGCGTGCAGCGGCTGGTGCGCGTCGCCGACCAGGTGGACGACGAACTTCAGCGCCTGGCGGCGCTCGTCCGCGCTGCGCGCCGGGTCGGCCAGGATCCGGGCCTGCGCCTCCAGCGCGCCGACCACGCAGTCGCCGCCGGGGCAGTCGCGCGCGGCGTCGTAGCGGCAGCCGGATTCGCCCAGGTTGACGAAGTGCCAGCGGGCCGAGCTGCGCCCCAGCGCGCTGTCGCTGCCGCGCAGATCGTCGGCCCAGGTGGCGATGCCGCGCAGGGTCGGTTCCGGCTCGCCCCGCAGCAGGCGGTCGACGGTTGCGCGCGCGTGCGGAGTCAGCCCCTCCTCGGCCAGGCGCGCCACCAGGCGGTGGCCCAGCGGCCCCCATGCCTGCGCGGGCAGGGCGACGGACAGGGCCAGCAGCGCGGCCAGGATGCGGTGCGGGACGCGCGCGCGGCGCGGCGGCGGAGGTGCGGCGTGGCGGCTCATGCCCGCACTTTACCCGACCGTATGCGACGTCCGCCTCCCCTCCGCCGCGCGGCGCCGGCACGGTTGCACGCGCAACGCCGCGGCCCGCGCGCGGAGCGGCGCGCCGCCGCGGGAGGGGCTAGAATGCAGTTCCCTTCCCTTCCACCACGGGCCGCGCCGGCCGCGGCCGCAGGAGTCACGCTATGGCGATCAAGGTTGGCATCAACGGGTTCGGCCGCATCGGCCGCAACGTGCTGCGTTCGGCGGTGCAGAACTTCGGCGACGACATCGAGATCGTCGCGATCAACGACCTGCTCGAGCCCGACTACCTGGCGTACATGCTGAAGTACGACTCCGTGCACGGCCGTTTCCAGGGCGAGGTCTCGGTGGAGGGCAACACCCTGGTCGTCAACGGCAAGCGCATCCGCCTGACCCAGGAGCGCGACCCGGCCAACCTGAAGTGGGACGAGGCCGGCGCCGAGGTGGTGATCGAGTCCACCGGCCTGT
The DNA here is from genome assembly GCA_035687185.1 of Pseudoxanthomonas sp. Classification (GTDB taxonomy): domain Bacteria; phylum Pseudomonadota; class Gammaproteobacteria; order Xanthomonadales; family Xanthomonadaceae; genus Pseudoxanthomonas. The sequence continues at coordinate 1,230 of DASRYN010000077.1, forward strand.
TCCTGACCAAGGAGACGGCCGAGAAGCACCTGCAGGCGGGCGCGAAGAAGGTGATCATGTCGGCGCCGTCGAAGGACGACACGCCGATGTTCGTCTACGGCGTCAACCATGAGGCCTATGCCGGCGAGGCCATCGTCTCCAACGCCAGCTGCACCACCAACTGCCTGGCGCCGCTGGCCAAGGTGCTGCACGACAAGTGGGGCATCAAGCGCGGCCTGATGACCACCGTGCACGCGGCCACCGCCACGCAGAAGACCGTGGACGGCCCGTCCAACAAGGACTGGCGCGGCGGCCGCGGCATCCTCGAGAACATCATCCCCTCCAGCACCGGCGCGGCCAAGGCGGTGGGCAAGGTGATTCCGGCGCTCAACAAGAAGCTCACCGGCATGTCGTTCCGGGTGCCGACCTCGGACGTTTCGGTGGTGGACCTGACCTGCGAGCTGGAGAAGCCGGCCACCTACGAGGAGATCTGCGCGGAGATGAAGGCGCAGTCGGAAGGCGCGCTGAAGGGCATCCTCGGCTACACCGAGGACAAGGTGGTGGCCACCGATTTCCGCGGCGACGCCCGCACCTCGATCTTCGACGCCGAGGCCGGCATCCAGCTCGACCCGACCTTCGTCAAGCTGGTGGCCTGGTACGACAACGAGTGGGGTTACTCCAACAAGTGCCTGGAGATGGCCCGCGTGGTGGCCGCCAGGTAAGCGGCCGCACGATCGCGAAGAGGGCGCCTGCGTGGCGCCCTTTTCGTGTCCGCGAGACGCCCGCGGGCGCCTTGCAAACCCGGCGCGCATCGCCGACCCTGCGCCGGCCATGCCGGCACGGAGCGCCGGCGACCTGGGCGGGGAGTAGGAAATGGACGACGTCGTGGGGTTCCTGGTGCTGCTGGGCCTGGCGCTGCTGGCGATGCCGGTGCTGCTGGTGGTGGCGCTGGTGTCGCTGTCCTCGCTCAAGCGCCGCGTGGCCGTGCTGGAGGACGCGCTGGCCCGGCTGCAGCCGGGCGCGACGCCTGTGGTGGCGCCGGCGCCCGGGCCGGCGGGTGCAGCCGCCGACGAGGAGCAAGCGCAGGCGCCGACCCTGGCCGAACTGGTGCGCACGCCCGCGCCCGCCGCCGCGCCGCGCCCGCAGCCGGCGGCCGCGCCGGCGTGCG
>DASRYN010000078.1:0-4592 GCA_035687185.1 Pseudoxanthomonas sp.
TCCTGGCGCGGCCGGAGCCCCAGGCCGCGCCCGACCGCCGCGGCTGGATGCTGCTGCTGGCGGTGTGGGCCGGCTTCGCCCTGGTGGACGTGATGCTCAAGCGCCTGGCCCTGGCCGGCACTCCGGCCACGGCCGCGCTGCTGGCGGCCTTCGCGCTGGCCTTCGCCGGCATGCTGGCCGCACAGCTGTGGCGCCTCGGCCGCGGCGTGCGCTTCGGGGCGGCCAGCCTCGGCGCCGGGCTGCTGCTGGGCCTGCTGAACTTCGGCAACATCCTGTTCTACGTGCGCGCGCACCAGGCGCTGCCCGACAGCCCGGCGGTGGTGTTCGCCACCATGAACATCGGCGTGGTGGTGCTGGGCACGATGGTCGGCGTGCTGGCCTTCGGCGAGCGCACCTCGCGCCTGAACCGCGCGGGCATCGCCCTGGCGGTGGCGGCCATCGCTGCGATCGCCGTCGCGCCGCGCTGACCGCGTGCGGCCGCCGTTCGGGCCGGCCCGCCTAGAATGTGGCGATGAACACCCCGCACGATTCCAGCCTCGGCCGCGAGGTCGCCTACCCGACCCGCTACGACCCGACGCTGCTGTTCCCCATTCCGCGGGCCGGCGCCCGCGCGCAGCTGGGCCTGGACCCGGGCTCGCCGCTGCCCTTCATCGGCCACGACCGCTGGCACGCCTACGAGCTGGGCTGGCTGGACCTGCGCGGCAAGCCGCAGGTGGCCACCGCCACGCTGCAGGTGCCATGCGGCTCGCCGCAGCTGGTCGAGTCCAAGTCGCTCAAGCTCTACCTCAACTCGCTCAACGGCACCCGCTTCGACGACGCCGAAGCGGTGCGCGCGCGCATCGCGCACGATCTCTCGCGCAGCGCCGGCGCGGAGGTGGCCGTGGCCTTCGGCCTGCCGCCGCTGGCGGCGGGAGACGCGGGCGAGGACATCGACGCCGTCGAGACCGACATCGACCGCTATGGCCCGCCCGAACCGGGGTTCCTGCAGGCCGACGCCGCCGCGCAGGTGGAAGAGACCCTGTGCTCGCGCCTGCTCAAGTCCAACTGCCCGGTCACCGGCCAGCCGGACTGGGCCAGCGTGCACCTGCGCTACCGCGGCCCCCGCATCGACCGCGCCGGGCTGCTGCGTTACCTAGTCAGCTTCCGCGACCATTGCGAGTTCCACGAGCAGTGCGTGGAGCGCATCTTCCTGGACGTGTTGCGGCACTGCCGCCCGGCGGCGCTCTCGGTGGAAGCGCGCTACACCCGCCGCGGCGGACTGGACATCAATCCCTGGCGCGCCACCCCCGGCATGCCGGCACCCGCCGCGATCCGTGACGTGCGTCAATGAAGCGCCGCTGAGTGCAATAAAGACTTCACGGGCAGCAGATGAATTGTTAACGGCGCCTGTGCCACCGTGGCCCTGCCATCCTCCAGGGACCAGGATCATGAGCACCGGCAGCAAGCCCGACTTCTCCAACGTCCAGGGCGGCGTGCGCAGCACCGAGGCCGAGCGCCCGGACTTCTCCAACGTGCAGGGCGGCGTGCGCTCGACCGAGGAGATGGTCAACCCGCCCGAGCAGACCTACGAGGTGCAGAAGGGCGACAGCCTCTCGAAGATCGCCAAGCGCCACTACGGCGACGCCAACGCCTGGCCGCGCATCTTCGAGGCCAACCGCGACCAGCTGGACGATCCCGACCTGATCAGGCCGGGCCAGGTCCTGCGCATCCCGCCGGCGGAGTGAGCCGCCGCGCTCCCGCACCCCCCGAACGAGAAGGACTTCCCATGAGCCGCCATCGCATCCTCCATCCGCTTTCGGTCGCCCTGCTCGCCGCGCTGGCGCTGGCGGCCTGCAAGCGCGACAACACCGACACCGCCGCCACCCCGGCCACCGACCCGGCACCGCCAGCGCCGATGACCGCGCCCACCGCCCCGGCCACCCCCGACACCGCGCCGGCGGCCACGACCGCCGCGGCGTCCGTGGCCTCGGTCGAGCTGGGCACCGCGGTGGGCGCCGACAACCGCGTGACCGCCGCATCCACCGCGTTCTCGCCGCGCGACACCATCTACGCCTCGGTGACCACCCGCACCAGCGACCCGGCCGCGAGCGTGCCCGGGCGGCTGACCGCGCGCTGGACCTACCAGGACGGCCAGACCGTGCACGAGGAAAGCCGCGACCTGACCCTCGCCGGCGACGGCACGACCAGCTTCCAGATCAGCAAGCCCGATGGCCTGCCGGCGGGCCGCTACAAGGTGGAGATCGCCCTCGACGGCACGGTGGTGCAGAGCCGCGACTTCGAGGTCCGGTAACCCGTTCTCTCTCCTGCTCTCTCTCCCAGCAGGGTGAGCACGCTTGGGCGCGGCGCCTGCCGCGCCCTCTTTTTTGCGCGCCGGGCGCTTGATTCCGGCGGCCACCGGCGCCATGCAGTGGCGATGGACGCTCCCTCGCATACCGCCCCGGACGACGGGGACGCCGGCCGCGACCGCCGCCGGCTGCTGCGCGCCTTCAACGCCAGCCTGGCCTTCGTGCTCCTGCTGCTGGCCGTGTTCGCCGCGCAACCCGGCCTGGACACGGGCGCGCTGGCCGTCTCGCCGCGCGACGCGCAGGCCTGGCTGGGGCTGCTCACCGCGCCGCTGCTGCACGGCTCGCTGCAACACCTGGCGGCCAACGCCGGCGCGATCCTGATCCTGGGCACCCTCGCCGGCGCGGTGTACCCGCGCACCACGCTGGCGGCGCTGCCGCTGCTGTGGCTGGGCTCGGGGCTGGGCGCCTGGGCCCTGGGCGAGCCCGGCAGCCGCCACCTGGGCGCCAGCGGCCTGACCCACGGCCTGATGTTCATGGTCTTCGTGCTGGGCCTGCTGCGGCGCGACCGCAGCTCGATCGCCGCGGGCATGATCGGCTTCCTGTTCTACGGCGGCATGCTGCTGACCGTGCTGCCGAACGAGCCGGGCATTTCCTGGCAGTCGCACCTGGGCGGCGCCGTGGGCGGCGCACTCGCGGGCCTGCTGTTCCGCCGCCGGGACCCGCTGCCGCCGCGCCCGCGCTACAGCTGGGAGGACGAGGAGGACGCGGCGCCGGAGGAAGCCGAGCTGGAACCGCCCGCGCCGCGCGAAGTCCCGGTGCTGTGGCGCCGCGAGCCGCCGGTGCGCGGCGTGGTGCTGCGCTTCCCGCCGCGGCCGCCGCAACCGCCGCGCTGACCCGTGCGGTCGCCGCGCGCGCATCGCGGCGCCGGCGCGGCCATGGGGCGGCCAGCGGCATGCGTCTGCAGGACCGGTCCGGGACCGGATGCGCGTCCGCGCGGCATGCGTCCGCCGCGCCGGTGGCATGCCGCTGGCGCCTGCGGCGGCCGCATGCGGTCAAGCGCCGGGACATGCGTGATCGATCTGCGTCCGACGCCTTCCCTGGCCGCCGCGCGCGCCTATAGTGGCCGCCTCGCAACTCGCCACGGGAACCGCATGATCCGCATCCGACACCTGGGCGCGCGCCTGCTGCGCGCGCTGGCCATGGCCGCCTGCCTGCTCGCCGCGCAGGCGCACGCGGCGGCGTCCGACGCGCCCGCGCGGCTGAAGGTGATCGGCTACGTGATGGACGGACCGACGCTGCCGCCGATCAGCGCGCGCAAGCTGGACGCGATCAACTTCGCCTTCGCCCTGGTGGATCCGCAGGGTGCGGTGTACCTGCCCGGCGCGACCGCGCCGCGCTCGCTGGCCGGGCTGGTGGCGCTGCGCCGCGAGAACCCCGGGTTGAAGGTGCTGCTGTCGATCGGCGGCTGGGGCGCGGACCACTTCTCCGAGGCCGCGCTCACGCCGCAGGCGCGCGCCCGCTTCGCCGACAGCGCCGCGCGCCTGGCGCGCGAGCACGACCTGGACGGCATCGACATCGACTGGGAATACCCCACGCTGCCCGGCCCCGGCATCAGCCACCGCCCCGAGGACCGCGACAACTTCAGCCTGCTGCTGGAAACCGTGCGCGCGCGGCTGGACGAACTCGGACGCGAGCGCGGCCGCCACTACCTGCTGACGATCGCCGCCGCCGACGGCGAGGCCGCGCGTGGCCTGGACCTGCCGCGCATCGTGCGCGTGCTGGACTGGATCAACCTGATGACCTACGACTTCTACGGCAGCCTCAGCCCGACCACCGGCCACCACGCCGGCCTGGACCGCTCGGCGCACGCGCCGGCCGGCAGCCGCACCACGGTGCAGGCGGTGGACGAGTTCCTCGCCGCGGGCGTGCCGCCGCGCAAGCTGCACGTGGGCGTGGCGTTCTACGGCCGCATGTTCGCCGAGGTCGAACCCGCGCACGAAGGCGTCAACCAGCGCTATGGCCGCTACGTGGACGCGCTGCCGTGGCGGGAGCTGCGCGGCCTGGCCGGGCGGGATGGCTACGTGCGCGGCTGGGACGCGCAGGCGCAGGCACCGTACCTGTGGAACGCGGCCACGCGCACCTTCGTCACTTACGACGACCCGCAGTCGCTGGCGGCCAAGGCTGCCTTCGTGCGGGCGCGCGGACTGGGCGGGGTGATGTACTGGGAGCACCGCCAGGACGCCGACGACGAACTCCTGGATGCGCTGCGCGCCGGCATGGACGCGACGCCGTGAGCCGCTGCCGGCG
>DASRYN010000079.1:0-12612 GCA_035687185.1 Pseudoxanthomonas sp.
ACCGAGGCCATCCGCGCCGTGCTGGAGCAGATGCCGCCCGACGCGCCCGCGGTGGTGCTCACCCAGCACATCCCCGGCGGCTTCAGCCGCGCCTTCGTCGAGCGCCTGGACCGGCACTCGCCCCTGCTGGTGCGCGAGGCCGGCGACGGCGAGGCCATCCTGCCCGGCCATGCCTACCTGCCGCCGGGGGACCGCCACCTGCGCGTGATCCGCGACGGCGCCCGCTGGCGCTGCCGGGTGGACGACGGCCCGCCGGTGAACCGGCACCGTCCCGCCGTGGACGTGCTGTTCCGCTCGGTGGCGCAGAGCGCCGGGGCCAACGCGGTGGCCGCCATCCTCACCGGCATGGGCGACGATGGCGCCCGCGGCCTGCTGGAGCTGCGCCAGGCCGGCGCGGCGACCCTGGTCCAGGACGAGGCCACCAGCGTGGTCTGGGGCATGCCCGGGGCGGCGGTGAAGCTGGGGGCGGCGCAGGAGGTCGTGCCGCTGGAGCGGATTCCCGCACGGTTGCTGGAGTTGGCCGGCGGCTGACGCCGGCGCCGGTCAGTGCTGGTTGGCCACGCCGTGCGGCACGTGCCCGGCGGCCACATGCAGGCGGGCGCTGTCGATGTTGTGCGCCGAGTCGTCGAAGAAGATGTCCGCGCCGAACGCGGCCAGGAACGGCCCCTTGGCGCGCCCGCCCAGGAACAGCGCCTCGTCCAGGCGCACGCCCCACTCGCGCAGCGTGCGGATCACCCGCTCGTGGGCCGGCGCCGAGCGCGCGGTGACCAGGGCGGTACGGATGGGCGCGTCCTCGCCGGCGGGAAAGGCCGCCTGCAGCTCGTGCAGGGCCGAGAGGAAGCCGCGGAACGGACCGCCCGAAAGCGGCTCGCGTGCGCGCTGGCGTTCGTGCAGGCCGAAGGCCTCCACGCCCTGCTCGCGCGAGATGCGCTCGCTCTCGTCGCCGAAGATCACCGCGTCGCCGTCGAAGGCGATGCGCAGCTGGTCGCGGTGCGCGGCCGCCGCCCGGGCCGGCAGGATGGTGGCCGCGGCCACGCCGTGCTGCAGCGAGCGCCGCACCGACTCGGGGTTGGCGGACAGGAACAGCTCGGTGCCGAACGGCGCCACGTAGGGCCAGGTGGGCTCGCCCGCGGTGAACACCGCGCGCACGATGTCCAGGCCGTGGTGCTGGATGGAATTGAAGATGCGCAGGCCGGTGTCGGCCGAGTTGCGCGACAGCAGGATCACCTCGACCTTCGGCACTTCCGGCGGCAGGCGGCGGTTGAGCGCCAGCAGCTTGCGCACCACCGGGAAGGCCACGCCGGGCTCGAGCACCACGTCCTCGTGCCGGCGCTGGTACTCGGCATAGGCCTGGACGCCCTCGCGCTCGAACAGCGCGTGGCTCTCCTCGAGGTCGAACAGGGCGCGCGAGGTCACCGCGACGGTGAGCAGTCGCGGCGCGTTGTCGTCCAGCGGTCGGGTCGGCGGCGGCATGGGCGGATTATCGCACCTGCCGTCGCACCCTCCGCGACGCTCAGGTGCCCGGCGCGGCCTCGATGGCGAGCGTGGCAGGCGGTCCGCGCCTGCGGTCCGGCGTCACCGCGCGCACCTCGACCTGCAGCTGCAGCGCCTGCTGCTGCGCCGGCGCCCCGTCCTGCCAGGTGAAAAGGTGCTCGGTGCGGCGCCCGCTCGCGTCGGCGGCGACGGGTTCGGCCGGCAGCATGCCTTCCGGTGCCTGCCCGCGGACCACGCGGTACTCGAAGCCGATGTCCTCCAGGTCGTAGCTGCTTCCGCGCGGCCATCGCAGCCGGACCGTGAGGAATCCCCTCTGGTCGCAGCTCGCCGCGCCGCCCAGGCCGCGGGTCACGCTCACTTCCTCGATCTCGGGCGCGGGCAGCTCGGCCGCGTCCACCAGCGGCGCGGCCACGGCGAAGGACTTGACGTTGCTCTGGAACGCACACGCCAGCGCCGCCTGTGCCGGCCAGGCACACAGCAGTATCAGACACCACAACTTCACGGGACCCCTCCCCCCTCGTCGGAGCTTCCGTTCGGCGTTATTCCCCGCGGGCGGCCCCTCCAGCCGGCCCGCGCGCCGGTCGCACGGCCCGGCGCACGTTTCTCATACCACGAATTGCTCGCTGAGGATACGTTCCTCGAGGTTGTGTTCAGGATCGAACAGCAGCGTCACCGTGCGGTCGGCCGACTCGCGGATCACCACCTCCACCACGTCGCGGGTCTCGTGCGAGTCGGCGGTGACGCTGACCGGGCGCTTGTACGGGTCCAGGACCTCGAAGCGGATCTCGGTGTCGGCCTTGAGGATGGCGCCTCGCCAGCGCCGCGGGCGGAACGCGGCGATCGGGGTGAGCGCGATGGTGTGCGAGCCCAGCGGCAGGATCGGGCCGTGGGCGGAGAAGTTGTACGCGGTGCTGCCGGCCGGCGTGGCCACCATCACCCCGTCGCAGATCAGCTCGTCCAGGCGGGTCTGCCCGTTGAGGCCGATGCGGATGTGCGCGGCCTGCCGCGTCTGCCGCAGCAGCGACACCTCGTTGTAGGCCAGCGAGCCGATGGTGGTGCCCGACTCGGTCTGGGCCAGCATTTCCAGCGGCCGCAGCTTGGCCGGCTCGGCCGCGGCGATGCGCTCGAGCAGGTCGTCTCCGTGGTAATGGTTCATCAGGAAACCGACCGTGCCCAGCTTCATGCCGTACACCGGGCGCCCCAGCCCGCCGTGGCGGTGCAGGGTCTGCAGCATGAACCCGTCGCCGCCCAGCGCGCACAGCACGTCCGCCTCCTCCGGCGGGCACTGCCCGTGGCGGGCGACGAGCGCGGCCAGCGCTTCCTGGGCATTGGCCGCGGTACTGGCGAGGAAGGCGATGCGGGGCGATTGGCTCATCACGGTCTCCGTCTGCACGCGGAGGATAACCGCCCCGTGGCGGTCGCGGCGCGAGGCCGCGGCCGGCGCCGGCGGTATGCCGGCGCCCCGTCGGCGCTCAGCCCAGCGCGGCCAGCTGGCCCAGCTTCTGCACCGCCACCGACAGCGTCGGGTAGTCGAGCGTCTTCTGCGCGGACAGATCGGCCAGCATGCCCAGGGTGAAGCGCAGGGCCGGTTCCTCGCGCTGCAGCCACAGCCGCACCTTGCCGTCGGCGTCGCCGGCCGGCTGCGCCATCGCCTGCCCGGCCAGCACGCGGTGGTGCGAGGCCAGTTCGTCGCGCAGCACGCCGCGGGCCACCGCGTGCCAGCGCCCGTCGACCTGGAGCGCGTCGATCTGCTCGTACAGCCACGGCAGTCGCAGCGCCTCGCCCAGGCGGAAATGCACGCGCGAGACGTCCACCGGCTTGAGCTTGCGCGAGCGCGCCAGCTCGATGATGTCGAACGCCGGCTCCAGGTAGGGCAGCTCGGCCAGCTGCTGGGCCAGCGCCGGCGGCATGCCCTTGTCCTTCCACTCGCGCAGCGCGGCCTCGTAGGCCGGGCGCTGCGAATCGGGCAGCACGCCGGAGGCCGAGCGGATGTCGTTGAACGGGTCGCGGTAGCGCTCGACCGCGGCGGTGATGCTGGGCATCGGGCCGGGGCGGTTGAGCAGCCAGCGCACGAAGGAGCGCTGCAGGTTCCAGATCACCTGCAGGGCGTCGATCTGCGCCGACTCGGGCACCTTGCCGTCCAGGGCGTCGATCTGCGCCCACAGCATGCGCGCATCCAGGGTCTCGCGGCTGATCGTGTAGGCCTTGGCCACCTCGGCCGGGGTGCGGCCGGTGTCCTCCTGCATGCGCAGCAGGAAGGTCGCGCCCATGCGGTTGATGGTGGCGTTGGTCACCGCGGTGGCGATGATCTCGCGCTTGAGGCGGTGGCGCTCCATGCGCGCGGCGTACTTCTTCTGCAGCGGCTCGGGGAAGTACCGCTGCAGCTCCTTGGACAGGTACGGGTCCTCGGGGATGTCCGAATCCAGCAGCTGCTGGAAGGCCACCAGCTTGGCGTAGGACAGCAGCACCGCCAGCTCGGGACGGGTCATGCCCTGCCCGCGCGCCTTGCGGGCGGCCAGCTCGGCGTCCGAGGGCAGCGACTCGATCTGCCGGTCGAGCAGGCCCTGGGCCTCCAGCGTGCGGATGAAATGCTGCTTGGAACCCAGCCGGCGCACGCTCATCCGCTCCATCAGGCTCAGCGCCTGGTTCTGGCGGTAGTTGTCCAGCAGCACCAGGCGCGCGACCTCGTCGGTCATCGACGCCAGCAGCCGGTTGCGCGCGGCCATCGTCAGCTGTCCGTCGCGCACGGCATCGTTGAGCAGGATCTTGATGTTCACCTCGTGGTCGGAGGTGTCCACGCCGGCCGAGTTGTCGATGAAGTCGGTGTTGAGCAGCACGCCGGCCTGCGCCGCCTCGATGCGGCCCTGCTGGGTCAGGCCCAGGTTGCCGCCCTCGCCCACCACGCGGCAGCGCAGCTCGCCGCCGTCCACGCGGATGGCGTTGTTGGCGCGGTCGCCGACGTCGGCGTGCTGCTCGGTGGAGGCCTTGACGTAGGTGCCGATGCCGCCGTTCCACAGCAGATCCACCGGCGCCTTGAGGATGGCGCGCATGACCTCGTTGGGCGAGAGCGCGCGCACGCCCTCCTCCAGCCCCAGGGCCTGGCGTACCTGCGGGGTGATCTCGATGGACTTGGCGCTGCGCGGGTACACGCCGCCGCCCCTGCTGATCAGCCTGGAGTCGTAGTCGGCCCAGCTGGAGCGCGGCAGGCGGAACAGGCGCTCGCGCTCGCGGAACGAAGCTTCCGCGTCCGGCTCCGGGTCCAGGAAGATGTGGCGGTGGTCGAACGCGGCCACCAGGCGGATGTGGCGCGAGAGCAGCATGCCGTTGCCGAACACGTCGCCGGACATGTCGCCGATGCCGACGCAGGTGAAGTCCTCGCTCTGGCAGTCGCGGCCGAGCGCGCGGAAGTGGCGCTTGACCGATTCCCATGCGCCGCGCGCGGTGATGCCCATGCCCTTGTGGTCGTAGCCGGCCGAGCCGCCGGAGGCGAAGGCGTCGCCCAGCCAGAAGCCGTGGGCGATGGCCAGGCCGTTGGCGATGTCGGAGAAGGTGGCCGTGCCCTTGTCGGCGGCGACCACCAGGTAGGGGTCGTCCTGGTCGTGGCGCACCACGTCGCGCGGCGGCACGATGCGGCCTTCGACGATGTTGTCGGTGATGTCCAGCAGCGCCTGGATGAACAGCTTGTAGCAGGCGATGCCCTCGGCCAGCACCGCGTCGCGGTCGCCCGAGGCCGGCGGCTGCTTGACGAAGAACCCGCCCTTGGCGCCCACCGGCACGATCACGGTGTTCTTGACCATCTGCGCCTTGACCAGGCCCAGCACCTCGGTGCGGAAGTCCTCGCGCCGGTCGGACCAGCGCAGGCCGCCGCGCGCCACCGGGCCGAAGCGCAGGTGCACGCCCTCCACGCGCGGGCCGTAGACGAAGATCTCGCGGTACGGGCGCGGCCTGGGCAGGTCGGGCACGCGGGCCGGGTCGAACTTGAAGGCGATGGTGTGCGCCGGGCGCCCGTCCTCCCCGGCCTGGAAGTAACTGGTGCGCAGGGTGGCGTCGATCACGTCGATGAAGGCGCGCAGGATGCGGTCGTCGTCGAGGCTGTCGACGCGGTCCAGCAGCCTGAGCAGCGCCTCCCGGCTGGCCTGCTCCTGCGCGGCGCGGTCGCCCCCGCGCGCGGCCACCACGTCCTGCAGCACGCGCAGCGTGGCCTCGTCGCCGCCGGCCAGCGCGTGCAGCTGCCCTTCCAGCCGGGCCTGCCCCTCGCGCACCTCCGCGGGGGACTGGCTGCCCACCGCCGGGTGGAAGCGCGCCTCGAACAGCTCCACCAGCAGCCGCGCCAGCAGCGGATAGCGGCCCAGGGTCTGCTCCACCGCGTTCTGCGAGAACGGCACGCCGGTCTGCAACAGGTACTTCCAGTAACCGCGCAGCAGCGCGACCTGGCGCCACTCCAGCCCGGCGGCCAGCACCAGGCGGTTGAGGCCGTCGTTCTCGGCCTGGCCGGACCAGATGGCGGCGAAGGCCCGCTCGAAGGCCGGCGCCAGCGTCGCCACGTCGCCGCCGTCGGCGCCACGCTCGACCTCGAAATCCTGGATGTAGATGGGCTGGCTGCCGCCGCCGGGCAGGCTGGCCTGCAGCCGGTACGGATGCTCGGAGATCACCCGCAGGCCCATGTTCTCCATCAGCGGCAGCACGTCCGACAGCGGGATGTCGTCGTGCTGGCGGTAGAGCTTCAGGCGCAGGCCGCCGGCGCCCTCGCGGGCGGCGTGCAGGCTCAGGCGCAGGTCGTCCGGGCCGGCCAGCGCGGCCAGCTGCTCGACGTCGTTGGCGGCCAGCTCGGGCGAGACGTCCTCGATGTAGCCGGCGGGAAGCGCGCGGCCATAGACGTTGGCCAGGCGCAGGCCCTCGGCCTCGCCGTGGCGCGCGATCAGCAGCTCGCGCAGGTCGTCCTGCCAGTTGCGCAGCAGGTGGGCCAGGCGGCGCTCCAGCCCGGCGATGTCGGCTTCCGGGACCTGGCCGCCGCGCGGGCGCACGATCAGGTGCAGCTGCGCCAGCGGCGACTCGCCCAGGACCACGCTGGAATCCACGTGCTCGCCGTCCAGCGCCTCGCGCAGCATCGACTCGATGCGCAGGCGCACGTCGGTGTTGAAGCGTTCGCGCGGGATGTAGACCAGCGCGGAGAAGAAGCGGCCGTAGCGGTCGCGGCGCAGGAACAGGCGGCTGCGAACGCGCTCCTGCAGGCCGAGCACGCCGGTGGCGGTGCGGAACAGTTCCTCCTCGCTGGACTGGAACAGCTCCTCGCGCGGCAGCGTCTCCAGGATGTGGCGCAGCGCCTTGCCGCTGTGGCTGCTGGGCGACAGGCCCGAGCGGCGCATCACGTGCTCGTAGCGCTCGCGCACCAGCGGGATCTCCCACGGGCGGCGGTTGTACGCGCTGGAGGTGTACAGGCCGAGGAAGCGCTGTTCGCCCACGATGCGGCCCCGGGCGTCGAACTCCAGCACGCCGACGTAATCCATGTAGCCCTTGCGATGCAGGCGCGAACGGGCGTTGGTCTTGGTCAGGATCAGCGGCTCGTTGATGCCGGCCTGGCTGAGGCCGTGCGCGGCCAGGGTGCGCACCGGCCGCGGCGCGGAACGGTCCTTGCCGCGCATCAGGCCCAGCCCCGAGCCTTCCACCGGGGCCAGCACGTCCTCGCCGCCGCGGCGCTCCACGCGGTACTCGCGGTAGCCGAACAGGATGAAGTGGTCGTTGGCGGCCCAGCGCAGGAACTCCTGCGCCTCGCGGCGGCTGGCGTCGTCCACCGGCATGCGCCGGGTGGCCAGGTCGTCGGCCAGCACCTGCATGCGGTCGCGCATCAGGCCCCAGTCCGACACCACCGCGCGGACCTCGGACAGGGTCTCGGCGATGCGGCGCTCGATCTGGCCCATCGCCTCGGCCGGCTGGCGGTCGATCTCCAGCAGCATCAGCGACTCGGCCTTGCCCTCGCCCACCCGGACCAGCTTGCCGGCGCGGTCGCGCTCCAGGCGTACCAGCGGGTGGCCGAGCACGTGCACGCCCACGCCCATGTCGGCCAGGGCCATGCTCACCGAATCGACCAGGAAGGGCATGTCGTCGTTGACGATCTGCAGCACGGTGTAGGGCGATTCCCAGCCGTTGGCCGCGAGCGTGGGGTTGAACACGCGCACGTTGGCCGTGCCCGGCTTGCGCCGCCGGGCGAACTCCAGCATGTCCGCACCGATGGCGGCCCAGGCGCCCGGCGCGTGGTGCGGGTACTCGTCCTCCTCCATGCGCATGTAGAACGCGGCGAGGAACTCGCGCAGCTCGGCATGGCGCGCGGCCGGCGCGAGCTTGCGCGCGGCGGCGAACACCGGCTCGAGCGAGAAGCCGCCGGCACCCGTGCCGCCCGCGGGGGACGCGGCCCTGCCCGCCTTCCGGGCCCCGGTGGCGGGCCTGGCGGCGCCGGCCTTGGCGCGGGTGGTCGCACGGTTGGCGGCCTTGGCCGCGGGACGCTTGGAATTCATGGGCGCGTTCGCCTGGAAGTCGTCGGTGCCGCGGATTGTATCCGTCGCAACCGTTATTGCCGTGCTGCAAGGCGCAAAAAAACGCGCTTTCAATTTACTGAACTGGACGGTATAGTCCAGTGCGATGGATTCCGACCCCCGCGCCGAACGCCAGGCCGACGACGCCCGCCACCGCCAGGTGAGCGCGGCCGTGCGCGCGCTCATCGCCGAGCAAGGCCTGCAGATCAGCATGGACGCGGTGGCCGCGCGCGCCGGCTGTTCCAAGCAGACCCTCTATGCGCGCTACGGCTCCAAGCGCGCCTTGCTGCTGCGCGTGGTGTCCGACGGCCTGGCCACCGCGCGGCTGCCGCCCGTGCCCACGGCCGCGACCCTGCGCCCGAGCCTGGTGGCCTTCGCCGAGGAACACCTGGCGCGCCTGTCCGAACCGGCCGCCGTCGGCGCCGCGCGCCTGGTCACGGCGCAGGCGCTGCAGTTCCCCGAGGACATCGCCGCGCTGTACGAGGGCTACGTCGGCACGCTGCAGGGCTGCCTGGCCGGCTGGCTGCAGCAGGCCATGCGCCGCGGCCTGCTCCGCCATGACGATCCGCACTACGCGGCCGAGCTGCTGCTGGGCATGATCGTCGGCCTCGATTTCGACCGGCAGCGCCACCTGGTGGCGCACCGGGCATCGCCGGAAGCCCGTTCGCAATGGGCCCACTTCGCCGTTGATAGCTTCCTGCGTGCCTTCGCTCCGCCCAGTCCGCTTTCCTGAACGCCTTCTGTCATCCGGAGTCACCATGACCACCTTCCGCCCCCTGCTCCTGGCCAGCTGCCTGCTGGCCCTGGCCGCCTGCAAGGAAGAGCAGCCCGCCGCGCCGCCGCCGCCCGAGGTGGGCGTCGTCGAGGTACGCCCGCAGACCGTGCCGCTGCAGCGCGAGCTGGTGGGCCGCCTGGCGCCCTACCGCAGCGCCGACGTGCGCGCGCGCGTCCCCGGCGTGCTGCTCGAGCGCACCTACCGCGAAGGCAGCGACGTCAAGGAAGGCCAGGTGCTGTTCCTGATCGACCCCGCGCCGCTGCAGGCCACGCTCAACCAGGCCCGGGCGCAGCTGGCGCAGGCGCAGGCCACGCACGCCAACGCCAGCACGCTCGCCAACCGCGCGCGCCAGCTGGCGCCGCAGAAGTTCGTCTCGCAGAACGACCTGGACAACGCCGTGGCCGCCGAGCGCAGCGCCGCGGCCGCGGTGCAGGCGGCGCGCGCGGCCGTGCGCAACGCCGAGATCGACCTGGGTTACGCCCGCGTCACCGCGCCCATCTCCGGCCGCGCCGGCAAGCAGCAGGTGACCGAGGGCGCCCTCGTGGGCCAGGGCGAGGCCACCCTGCTGACCACGGTGGACCAGCTGGATCCGCTGTACGCCAACTTCTCCATCAGCGCCAACGAGCTGGCCAGCCTGCGCAGCGCGGGCAACGTGGAACTGGCCGGCGCCGGCCAGGCGGGCGTGCAGGTGGTGCTGCCCGACGGCACGCCCTACGGGCAGGCCGGCGTGCTCGACTTCTCCGACGCGGTGGTCGACCCCGGCACCGGCTCGGTGTCGCTGCGCGCGCGCATTCCCAATCCCGATCTGAGCCTGCTGCCGGGCAGCTTCGTCACCCTGCTGGCCAACCTGGGCCAGCAGCGCGACGCCTTCCTGGTGCCGCAGGCCGCGATCCTGCGCGACGCCCGGGGCGCCTACGCCCTGGTCGTGGGCCAGGACGGCAACGTGGTGCGCAAGGACGTGACCACCGGCGGCACCCGCGACGGCCAGTGGATCGTCACCGGCGGGCTGGCTGCGGGCGACCGCGTCGTCGTCGCCGGGGTGCAGAAGGTGCGCGAGGGCGCGCCGGCCAAGGCGGTGCCTTGGCAGCCCGGCCAGGCCGCGCCCGCCAGCGGCCAGCCGCAGCCCGGCGCGCCCGGCGGCCAGGCGCCGGCCAAGGACGGCGCCGAGCCGACGACCTGAGGAATCCTCCCCATGCCCAAGTTCTTCATCCATCACCCGGTGTTCGCCTGGGTCGTGGCGATCCTCATCTCGCTCTCGGGCGTGATCGCCATCCTCGGGCTCGGCGTCGAGTCGTACCCGAACATCGCCCCGCCGCAGGTCACCGTCAGCGCCACCTACCCCGGCGCCAGCGCCGAGACCACCGAGCGCTCGGTGACCCAGGTCATCGAGCAGCAGCTGACCGGCATCGACAACCTGCTGTATTTCAGCTCCTCGTCCAGCTCCAGCGGGCGCGCCAGCATCACCCTCACCTTCCAGACCGGCACCGACCCGGACATCGCCCAGGTCCAGGTGCAGAACAAGGTGTCGCTGGCCACCCCGCGGCTGCCGTCCGAGGTCGTCAACCAGGGCGTGGTGGTGGCCAAGGCCAACGCCGGCTTCCTGATGGTGGTGGCGCTGCGCTCGGAGAACCCGAACGTCGACCGCAACCAGCTCAACGACATCATCGGCTCGCGCGTGCTCGACCAGATCGCGCGCATCCCCGGCGTGGGCAGCACCCAGCAGTTCGGCTCCGAGTACGCCATGAACATCTGGCTCAACCCGGAGAAGCTGCAGGGCTACGGCCTGTCGGCCAGCCAGGTGCTCGCCGCCGTGCGCGGCCAGAACGTGCAGTTCGCCGCCGGCGCGATCGGCTCGGACCCGATGCCGCAGGGCCAGGGCTTCACCGCCACGGTCTCGGCCGAGGGGCGCTTCAGCAGCCCCGAGCAGTTCGGCGACATCATCCTGCGCGCCGACCGCGACGGCACCACCGTGCGCCTGAAGGACGTGGCGCGCATCGAGATGGGCGCCTCGGGCTACGGCTTCGACACCAAGTTCAACGGCCAGCCCACCGGCGCCTTCGCCGTGCAGCTGCTGCCCGGCGCCAACGCCCTCAACGTGGCCGAGGCGGTGCGCGCGCGCATGGACGACCTGGCGCCCAGCTTCCCGCAAGGCGTGACCTGGTTCTCGCCGTACGACAGCACCACCTTCGTCAAGATCTCGATCATGGAGGTGGTCAAGACGCTGCTCGAGGCGGTGGTGCTGGTGTTCCTGGTGATGCTGGTGTTCCTGCAGAACTTCCGCGCCACCATCATCCCCACCCTGGTGATCCCGGTGGCGCTGCTGGGCACCTTCGTGGGCCTGAGCATCATCGGCTTCACCATCAACCAGCTGACGCTGTTCGCGATGGTGCTGGCCATCGGCATCGTGGTGGACGACGCCATCGTGGTGATCGAGAACGTCGAGCGCATCATGGAGGAGGAGCGGCTGCCTCCGCTGGAGGCCACGATCAAGGCGATGGACCAGATCACCGGCGCGGTGGTGGCCATCACCGTGGTCCTGGCCGCGGTGTTCATCCCCAGCGCGCTGCAGGGCGGCGCGGCCGGCGAGATCTACAAGCAGTTCGCGCTGACCATCGCCATCGCCATGGGCTTCTCCGCGTTCCTGGCGCTGGGCTTCACCCCGGCGCTGTGCGCCACCATGCTCAAGCAGCACCCGCCGCACGGCCAGGAGCGCAGGAAGAACGTGGTCTTCCGCGTGTTCGACAAGTACTACGACCGCATCAGCCGCACCTACGTCGGCCACATCGGCAGCGCCATCCGCCACGCGCCGCGCTGGATGGCGGTGTTCGCGGTGCTGGCGGTGCTGTGCGGCGTGCTGTTCACCCGCATGCCCGGCAGCTTCCTGCCCGAGGAGGACCAGGGCTACGCGCTGGCGATCGTGCAGCTGCCGCCCGGCGCCACCCTGCAGCGCACCAACGCGGTGTTCGACCAGGTGCGCGAGCGGCTGCAGGGCCTGGAGGGTTTCGACAGCATGATGCAGGTCGCCGGCTTCAGCTTCGTCGGCCAGGGCGAGAACGTGGGCATGGCCTTCATCCGCCTCAAGCACTGGGACGAGCGCGATTCCACGGTGACCGAGTTCCTGCAGCAGGCCAACGGCGCGCTGTTCGGCATCAAGGAGGCCAGCATCTTCGTGGTCAACCTGCCGACCGTGCAGGGCCTGGGCCAGTTC
Source organism: Pseudoxanthomonas sp. (assembly GCA_035687185.1). GTDB lineage: Bacteria > Pseudomonadota > Gammaproteobacteria > Xanthomonadales > Xanthomonadaceae > Pseudoxanthomonas. Next base: position 12,008 of record DASRYN010000079.1, read on the forward strand.
GGCGGCTTCGACATGTACCTGCAGGACCGCTCCGGCGCCGGGCACGCCGCCCTCACCGAGGCGCGCAACATCCTGCTGGGCCGGGCGGCGGAGAACCCGGCGCTGACCGGCGTGCGCCCCAACACCCTAGAGGACGCGCCGCAGCTGCGCCTGCACGTGGACCGCGTGCAGGCCCAGGCGATGGGGCTGTCGGTCAACGACATCTACAGCGCGGTGCAGCTGATGCTGGCCCCGGTGTACGTCAACGACTTCTTCTACGAAGGCCGCATCAAGCGCGTGAACATGCGCGCCGACGCCCCCTACCGCACCGGCCCGGAGGCGCTGTCGCGCTTCTACACGCCCAGCGCGCAGGAGGCCGGCGCGGACGGCAACCCGGCCATGATCCCGCTCAGCGCCGTCGTCGACCACGACGACCTGGTCACCCAGCCGCCTGCGCTGACCCGCTTCAACGGCTACTCGTCGGTCAACATCGTCGGCTCGCAGGCCCCGGGCCACAGCTCGGGCGAGGCGATGCGCGCGATGGAGGAGATCGTCGCCAACGACCTGCCGCCGGGCTTCGGCTTCGACTGGAGCGGCATGTCCTACCAGGAGATCCTGGCGGGCAA
>DASRYN010000080.1:0-2578 GCA_035687185.1 Pseudoxanthomonas sp.
GCAGGCGCGAGATCGGTGCGCGCAGCTTGCACAGCAGCACGGCCACCGCCAGCGCCAGCCACAGCGCCAGGCCGCTGGCCGAGAGGAAGCGCATCGGGGTCCACCCGCCGGCCCCTTCCGGCGCCAGCGCCAGCACCACCACCACGACCTCGGCCAGCCCCAGCAGGGCCGCCAGCCGCGGCAGCCGGCACAGGTCCGGCAGCCAGGGGGCATCGCGGCGCGGGTCGCGCACGGCTCAGCCCGCCAGGCGCCGTTCCAGCCAGTCGCCCAGGTCGGCGATCTCCTGCGCGCAGACCTGGTGGGCCATCGGGTAGCGGTGCCAGGCAACCTCGAAGCCCGCCTGTTCCAGCGCCTGGGCACTGGCCAGCCCGTGCTGCACCGGGATCACGGTGTCGCCCTCGCCGTGGGCGAAGAACACCGGCTGCGCCACCGCGTTGGGGTGGCGCCGCGCGGCGGCCGCCTGGCCGCCGGGCAGGTAGGTGGACAGTGCGACGATGCCGGCCAGCGGCTCGCTGCGGCGCAGGCCCGCGGCCAGGGCGATGGCCCCGCCCTGCGAGAAGCCGGCCAGCAGCAGCCGCGAGGCCGGCACCCCGCGCGCGGCCTCGCGCGCGGCCAGCGCTTCGACCTGCGCCACGGACTCCTCGATGCCGGCGGCTTCGGCGCGGGTGGCGAAGTCCATGCCGACGATGTCGTACCAGGCGCGCATGCGCATGCCGCCGTTGATCGTCACCGGGCGTATCGGCGCATGCGGGAACACGAAGCGCAGGGCCGGCCAGTGCGGCCGCGCCAGCTCCGGCACGATGGGCTCGAAGTCGTGGCCGTCGGCGCCCAGGCCGTGCAGCCACAGCACCGTCCACGCCGGCGCCGGGCCGGTCTCCAGTTCAACGCAATCCAGCAGCATGCCCGCCTCGTTCCCCGTCGCGAGCGCGCATTATGCCGGGGCGGCGGCCGCGCGCAGCTCCGCGGCACGGCGCAGCACCGGCGGCGGGTCCAGTTCCTCGGGAATGCACAGGATGCGGTGCCGCCGCAGCCACTGCCCCGGCGCGCGCGCCGAGGTGAGGGCCACGGTGGGAATGGCCAGCGCCATGCCCACCACCACCGGCGCCATCCACAGCGCCAGGCCCGGCGACACCGCCCAGGCCAAGCCGCCCATGAACAGGCCGAACACGCTCAGCCCGGCATAGCTGCGCACCAGGCTGGAGAACGGCACGCTGCCGTCGTCGCGGCGCTGCGCTTCCCAGCCCGAGTCGCGCCCGGACAGCACCTCGGCCACGCCGCGCGACTGACGGTACATCACGATCGGCGCCATCAGCGCGGCCAGCACGCTCTCGATCAGCACGCCCAGCAGCGCCCGCAGCCCGCCGCCGCAGCCGCGGCGCTCGGCCGGGTCGGCGAGCATGGCCAGGTAGCCCAGCACCTTGGGCAGGAACAGCACGCCCATGGTGGCGGCGAACAGCCAGGCCACGCGCTCGGCGTCGCGCTCGCGCCAGAACGCCAGCGGCGAGAAGCCGGGCAGGCGGAAGCCGTCCCAGGCCAGGTCGGCGTGGTACAGCGGGATGGCCAGGCCGACCAGCATCAGCATGGCCCACATCGGTGCGGTGAAGTAGTGGCCGATGCCCACCAGCATGTGCGCGCGGCTGACCCAGTGCAGGCCGGCGCTGCCCACCACCTTGGCGTGCTGCAGGTTGCCCTGGCACCAGCGGCGGTCGCGCACCAGCAGGTCGGTGAGCGAGGGCGGGCCCTCCTCGTAACTGCCGTCCAGGCCCGGCACCAGGTGGATGGCCCAGCCGCCGCGGCGCATCAGCGCGGCCTCGACGAAGTCGTGGCTGAGGATGTGGCCGCCGAAGGGCTTGCGCCCCGGCAGCTCGGGCAGGCCGGCGTGGTCGGCGAAGGCGCGGGTGCGCATCATCGCGTTGTGGCCCCAGTAGTTGCCCTCGCTGCCGTGCCACCAGGCCACGCCGCGCGCGATCACCGGGCCGTACACGCGCCCGCCGAACTGCTGCACGCGCGCGAACAGGGTGTTGCCGTTGACCACCCGCGGCAGCGTCTGCAGCAGGCCCACGCCGGGATGGCGCTCCAGCCCGGCCGCCAGCCGCACCAGGGTCTCCCCGCTCATCACGCTGTCGGCATCCAGGATCAGCATCTGCGGGTAGGCGGCGCCGAAGCGCTGCACCCATTCGGCGATGTTGCCGGCCTTGCGCCCGCGGTTGTCGGCGCGGCGGCGGTAGAACAGGCGGCCGTGGCCGCCGGTGCGCGCCAGCAGCGCTCGGAACTGCTCGACCTCGGCCGCGGCCACGTCCTCGCGACGGCTGTCGCTGAGCACGAAGAAGTCGAACGCGTCCAGGTGCCCGGTGGCGGCCACCGACTCGTACACCGCCTGCAGCCCGGCCATGATCCGCGCCGGGTCCTCGTGGTAGGTGGGCATCAGCAGCGCGGTGCGCGCGCGCGGTACCGGCAGCGGGCCGTGGCGGTCGATGCCCAGCGGGTCGCCGGCGCGCGCCAGCACCAGCACGAAGCCGGCCACCGCGCTCAGGCAGGAGAGCGCGATCCAGGCGAACAGCAGCACGAACAGCACCAG
>DASRYN010000081.1:0-4154 GCA_035687185.1 Pseudoxanthomonas sp.
CGGCGAACAGCGCCTCCATCACCGGCGTGGTGAAGCGGTAGATGAACCAGGAGAAGTGCTTCAGGCCGCGGCGCAGGCGCCGGTCCATGGCCTTCTGCAGGCGTCCCTCGCAGGCGGGGTCGCGCAGCGCGGCGTCGACCATCCGCGCGGCGTGCTCGCCGCTGTTCATGCCCAGGTACACGCCGGAGGAGAACACCGGGTCGATGAAGGCGAAGGCGTCGCCGGCCATCACCCAGCCCGGGCCGGCCATGCGCTCGCAGGTGTAGGAGTAGTTGCCGGTGACGTGCACCGGGGCGACGCGCTCGGCGCCGGCCATGCGCGCCCACACCGAGGGCGTGTCGCGCAGGGTCTGCATCAGGAAGGCCTCGTTGTCGCCGCGGCGCGTCTTCAGGTACTCGGGGAAGCACACCGCGCCCACGCTCATCACGTCGTCGCGCAGCGGGATCAGCCACATCCAGCCGTGGGCGAAGCGCTCGACGGTGATGTTGCCCGCGTCGGCGCCCTCGCGCCGGGCCACGCCGCGGAAGTGGCTGAAGATCGCCGCCGACTGGTGCAGCGGGTTCTTCTTCTTCAGCCTGAGCGCGTTGCCCAGGAAGGTGTCGCGGCCGCTGGCATCGACCAGGTAGCGCGGCCGGAAGGCCAGCGCCCCGCCGGCGGCATCGCGGGCGTGCACGCAGGCCGGGCGGCCGTCGGCGCCGAACTCCACCCGCTCGACCCGCACCCGCTCGCGCGCGTCCACGCCGGAGGCGAGGGCGTTGCGGAACAGCAGCTGGTCGAACTCCTCGCGCTTGACCTGGAAGGCGTAGCCGAACCTGGGCGCCAGGGCCCGCTCGAAGCGGAACACGTTGATGCTGTCGCCGCGCCCGCGCAGCGGGAAATCCGCGCCGGGCTTGTGCACGCCGATGGCGCGCACCTGCTCCAGCACGCCGAGCCGTTCGAGGATCGGCAGGTTCATCGGCAGCAGCGACTCGCCGATGTGGAAGCGCGGGTGCGCGTCCTTCTCCAGCAGCGTCACCTTCCAGCCGCTGCGCGCCAGGAAGGCTGCCGCGGTGGTCCCGGCCGGGCCGCCGCCGATCACCAGCACGTCGGTGTGCACCGCCTCCGGCGCGTCCGTCGCCCCCGCGCGCGCTGCCGCGGACGGCGGGATCGTCGGGTCGGCTGGGGTCATGCGGCGTGGACCTGGGCGGAGCGTGCGGGGCCGGCATGATAGCGCGGCCGGCGTGGCGGGGATGCCGCGCCGGGCTTGCGCCGCGGCGGCCGATGCCGGATCGTTGCCGGCCTTGCGAACACCCGGGGACGACGATGCCGCAACAGACCGACGCCGAGCGCGAACTGGCCGAACTGCTGGTCCAGAGCCTGAACCTGGAGGGCGTGGAGCCGCACGCGATCGACCCGGAAGCGCCGCTGTTCAACGACGGGCTGGGGCTGGATTCGATCGACGCACTGGAACTGTCGCTGGCCATCGGCAAGCGCTACGGGGTGCAGCTGCGCGCCGACGGCGACGACAACCGCCGCATCTTCGCCTCGCTGCGCGCGCTGACGGCGCATGTCCAGTCCCAGCGAGCCGCCTGACGCACCCGGCCCGGCCCGCCGCGACGCGGCGGACGCGGCGGCGCTGCCGCTGCAGCTGCTGCTCGGGGCCGCCTATCCCTTCCTGGCCCACGCGGCCGGCACCCGCGGCGGCGGCTGGGCGGCGCTGGCGCTGGGCGACCTGGTCCTGCTGCTGCTGGCCGCGCCGCTGCTGCGCCGGCGATGGTGGGCGCTGCTGCTGCTGGCGCTGCTGCTGGCGGCGCTGGTGCGGCTGGCGGGAAGCCCCTGGCCGGGTCTGCTGCTGCTGGCGCCGCCGGTGGCCTTCACCGGCTGGCTGGCGGCGTGGTTCGCGCGCAGCCTGCGCGCCGGGCGCACGCCGCTGGTCACGCGCATCGTGCAGGCGCTCTACGCCCGTGCCGGCTGGCCCACGCCGCCGGACCTGCTGGCCTACGCGCGGCGCCTGACCCTGGCCTGGGCGCTGCTGCTGGCGCTGCTGACCGTGGCCAACGCGGCGCTGGCGCTGTGCGCGGTGCCCGGCGGGGTGCTCCACGCCCTCGGCCGCACGCCCTGGTTCGCGGTCTCGCCGGCGGCCTGGTCCTGGTTCGCCAACCTGCTCAACTACGGCCTGGTCGGCGGCTTCGCCCTGGGCGAGTTCGCCTACCGCAAGCGCCGCTTCCCGCGGCGCCCGTACCGCAACGGGCTGGACTTCGCGCGGCAGATGGCCGGGCTGGGCCCGGAATTCTGGCGCGGACTGCTGCGCTGAACGCGGCCTGCGCGCGTGCCGGCTATCCTTGGCCGATGCGTTTCCACGTTCCGCACGACCATCCCTGCCTGCCCGGGCATTTCCCGGGGCGGCCGCTGGTGCCCGGCGTGCTGCTGCTCGAGCGCGTGGCCGCGGCGATCGAGGCGCGGCATGGTGCCATCGGGCCGCTGCGGCTGCCGCAGGTGAAGTTCCTGCGCCCGCTGCTGCCCGGGCAGGAGGCCGAGGTGGTGCTCGAAGGCGCGGCGCCGTGCTGGCGCTTCGAGGTGCGCGGCGACGGCGGCGTGCTGGCGCGCGGCGAGGTGCAGGCCGATGCACGGCGGTGACGGCGCGGCCGCGGCCTGGAAGCGCCGGCCGGAAGGCGGCGGGCGCCTGCCCATCGCCCTGATCGCGGCCGTCGCGCGCCACGGCGGGCGCGGCCTGGCGCGCCTGTGCCTGTATCCGATCACGCTGTATTTCCTGTTGGTGCGCGGGCCGGAACGGCGTGCCTCGCGCGCGTGGCTGGCGCGTGTGGCCGGGCGCCCGGCGGGGCTGGCCGCGGTCGCGCGGCACATCCACACCTTCGCCGCGACCATCCTGGACCGGGTGTTCCTGCTGGGCGGGCAGCTGCGCCGCTTCGACATCCGCGTGCATGGCCTGGAGGCGCTGGAGGCGCTGGTGGACGCGGGCCGCGGCGCGCTGCTGTTCGGCTCGCACCTGGGCAGCTTCGACGCGCTGCGCGTGCTGTCGCGGCGGCGGCCGGGGCTGAAGCTGCGCATCGTGCTGGACCGGGCGCAGAACCCGGTGCTGACGTCGGTGTTCGACTCGCTGGACCCGGCGCTGGCGGCCGGCGTGATCGACGGCGGCCAGCCGGGGCCGGCGATCGCGCTGGAGATCCAGCGTGCGCTGGAGCAGGGCGCGCTGGTGGCGCTGCTGGTGGACCGCGCGCTGGCGCACGAGGACACCGCCGCGGTGCCCTTCCTCGGCCGTGCGGCGCGGCTGCCGCTCACGCCGTGGCGGCTGGCGCGGGCGCTGCGCGCGCCGGTGCTGCTGTGCTTCGGCCTGTACCGCGGCGGCAACCGCTACGACCTGCATTTCGAGCCCTTCGCCGACCCCGCCGCCGATGGCCCGCCGCCGGCGCGCGGGGCGCGCGACGAGCGCCTGCGCGCCCAGGTTGCCGCCTACGCGGCGCGGCTGGAGCACCATGCGCGCGGCGCGCCGTACAACTGGTTCAACTTCTACGACTTCTGGAACGAGGAGGCCGACGATGCCGCGCCCGATCCCGCGCCGCCTGGCGCTGCTGCTGGCCGCCGCGACGCTGCCCTGCGCCGCGGCGCCTGAAGGCGGCGCGCCGGCGGTCGACGCCGCCTGGATCCTGCAGGCGGTGGCGCGGCCCGCGCCCAGCCGCACCGCCTTCGTCGAGCTGCGGCAATCGCCGCTGCTGCGCCAGCCGCTGCGCCTGGAAGGCGAGTACCGCCGCGAGGCCGACGGCCGCCTGGTGCGCCAGGTGCGCGCGCCGTACGCCGAGACCACCACGCTGGACGAGGGGCAGGCCGTGGTCGAGCGCGCCGGGCGCGCGCCGCGGCGCATCGCCCTGGCCCAGGTGCCGGAGCTGGCGGCGGTGCAGGCCGGCTTCGGCGCGCTGCTGGGCGGCGACCGCGCGCTGCTGGAGCGGACCTACACGGTCACCGCAGGCGGCGCGCGCGAGCGCTGGACCTTGACGCTGGTGCCGCGCGATGCGCGCCTGGCGGCCACCCTGCGGCGCGTGGTGCTGCACGGCCGCGGCGCCGAGCTGCGCTGCGTGGAAAGCCATCCCTCCAAGGGCGAACCGCAGCGCACGCTGCTGGCCGGCGCCGCGGCGGCGGCGGCCGGGCGCAACGAACCG
>DASRYN010000082.1:0-3358 GCA_035687185.1 Pseudoxanthomonas sp.
CCGGCTGGTGCGGCGCCTGGGCGGCGGCGTCGGGCGTGCCGGGCGGCTGGGCGGCGGTCGAATCGGGGTCGTTGACCACCGCCGCGCCGGTGCCTTCGGTGGTGTCGCGGCGGTCGCAGGCGACCAGCAGGGCCAGCGGGAACAGGGCGGCCAGCAGGGCCGCGGGAAGGGCAGGACGTGACATGGGAGCGCTCCGTGTGTTGTGGGGAGGCGCCGGCCCGGCGGCCGTGGCGTTCGCCGCGGCGCAGGGCCGCCGTATGCCGCTTCTACCAGCAGGCAGGGGACCGCCGCGTGATGCCCGCTGCCTGAACGCGGCAGGGCGCCGCGCAGGCGCGGCGTTGAAGCCGGGAGCGGGCGGGCGCATATTCACTTTCGTCCCTTTCCGCCACGGGCGCGTCTCATCCGCTGCGACTGCGGCGGCGCAGGCTGGGCCTTTCCCGGCGCCCCCTCTCCCATGCCCATCGACGCCTTCCATCCCGCCGTCGCCCGCTGGTTCGCCGGGGCGTTTCCCGCTCCCACCGCGGCCCAAGCCGCCGCTTGGCCGGCGATCATGGCCGGGCGCAACACGCTGGTCGCCGCGCCGACCGGTTCGGGCAAGACGCTCACCGCGTTCCTGGCCGCCATCGACGCGCTGGTGCGCGAGGGTCTGGACAACGGCGGCGAGCTGCCCGACCGCACCAGCGTGGTCTACGTCTCCCCGCTGAAGGCGCTTTCCAACGACATCCGCCTGAACCTGGAGGCGCCGCTGGCGGGCATCCGCGCGGCCCTGGCCGAACTCGGGCTGCCGGAAGTCGAGATCCGCGCGGCGGTGCGCACGGGCGACACCCCGCAAGCCGAGCGCGCGCAGGCGCGCAAGAAGCCCCCGCATATCCTCGTCACCACGCCCGAATCGCTGTACGTGCTGCTCGGCTCGGCCTCGGGCCGGGCGATGCTGGGCAGCGTGCGCAGCGTGATCGTGGACGAGATCCACGCCCTGGCCGACGACAAGCGCGGCAGCCACCTGGCGCTGTCGCTGGAGCGGCTGGAAGCGCTGTGCGGCCGGCCGCTGGTGCGCATCGGCCTGTCGGCCACGCAGAAGCCGGTGGAGGAAGTGGCGCGGTTCCTGGTCGGCGCGGCCAGCGTGTACCCGGCCCGCGAGGCGCTGCCCGGCTGGCACGGGCCGGACCCGCTGCGCGGCAGCGCCGCCGTGCTCGGCGGCACCGCCGTGCGCGACGTGCCCGACTGCGCCATCGTCGACATCGGCTACGACCGCCGCCGCGACCTGGCCCTGGAGCTGCCGCCCACGCCGCTGTCGGCGGTGATGTCCGCCGACCAGTGGGCGCAGGTGTACGAGCGCGTGGCCGGACTGGTGCGCGGCCACCGCACCACGCTGGTGTTCGTCAACACCCGGCGCATGGCCGAGCGCGCCGCCTTCCACCTGGGCGAACTGCTGGGGCGCGAGGCGGTGGCCACGCACCATGGCAGCCTCTCCAAGGAGCTGCGCCTGGAGGCCGAGCAGAAGCTCAAGCGCGGCGAACTCAAGGCACTGGTGGCCACCGCCTCGCTGGAGCTGGGCCTGGACATCGGCGACGTGGACCTGGTCTGCCAGCTCGGCTCGCCGCGCTCCATCGCCGCCTTCCTGCAGCGCGCCGGGCGTTCGGGCCACTCGGTGGGCGGCACGCCCAAGGCGCGGCTGTTCCCGCAGACCCGCGACGAGCTGGTCGAATGCGCCGCCCTGCTGGACTGCGTGCGCCGCGGCGAGCTGGACGCGCTGCGCATCCCGCCCGCGCCGCTGGACGTGCTGGCGCAGCAGGTCGTCGCCGAGGTGGCCGCCAGCGAGTGGGACGAGGACGCGCTGTACGAGTGGTTCCGCCGCGCCTGGCCCTATGCGCGGCTGGCGCGCAAGGACTTCGACGAGGTGGTGCGGATGCTGGCCGAGGGCTTCAGCGACCGCCGCGGCCCACGCGCCGGCTGGCTGCACCGCGACGCGGTCAACCGCCGCCTGCGCGGCCGCCAGGGCGCGCGCATGGTGGCCACCATGTCCGGCGGCACCATTCCCGAGACCGGCGACTACGCGGTGGTGCTGGAGCCGCAGTCCACCTTCATCGGCAGCGTCAACGAGGACTTCGCGGTCGAGAGCATGGCCGGCGACATCTTCCAGCTGGGCAACGCCAGCTACCGCATCCTGCGCGTGGAGCCGGGCCGGGTGCGGGTGGAGGACGCGCAGGGGCTGCCGCCCAGCATCCCGTTCTGGCTGGGCGAGGCGCCCGGCCGCACCGACGAGCTCTCGCAGGGCGTCTCGCGCCTGCGCGAGGCGGTGGCGCGCGCGCTGGAGGCCGGCGGCGCGGAGGCGGCCCTGGCCTGGCTGCAGGACGAGGCGGGCCTGGACGAGGCCGCGGCGCGGCAGCTGGTGGACTACCTGGGTGCCACCGCCATCGCCCTGGGCGCGATGCCCACGCAGCGGTGCATCGTGCTGGAGCGCTTCTTCGACGAGACCGGCTCCACCCACCTGGTGATCCACAGCCCCTACGGCAGCCGCCTCAACCGCGCCTGGGGCCTGGCCCTGCGCAAGCGCTTCTGCCGCCAGTTCAACTTCGAGCTGCAGGCCGCGGCCACCGAGGACGCCATCGTGCTGTCGCTGTCCACCAGCCACAGCTTCCCGCTGATCGAGGTGTCCCGGTACCTGCATTCCTCCTCGGCGCAGGACGTCCTGGTGCAGGCGCTGCTGGACGCACCGCTGTTCCCGGTGCGCTGGCGCTGGAACGCCACCACCGCGCTGGCGCTGCCGCGCTTCGTCGGCGGCAGGAAGGTGCCGCCGCAGTTGCAGCGCATGAAGTCCGAGGACCTGCTGGCCACGGTATTTCCCGACCAGGTGGCCTGCCTGGAGAACATCGTCGGCGAGCGCGAGGTGCCCGACCATCCCCTGGTGGCGCAAACCCTGCACGACTGCCTGCACGAGGCCATGGACACCGAGGGCTGGCTGCAGGTGTTGCGGGGGCTGGAATCGGGCCGGATCGAGGTGGTCGCGCGCGACCTGGCCGCGCCCTCGCCGCTGGCGGCCGAGGCGCTCAACGCCCGCCCGTACGCCTTCCTGGACGACGCGCCGCTGGAGGAGCGCCGCACCCAGGCGGTGCAGACCCGGCGCTACGCCGATCCGCAGTCGGCCGAGGACCTCGGCCGGCTCGACCCGGAAGCGGTGGCGCGCGTGCGCGAGGAGGCCTGGCCGCGCGCGCGCAACGCCGACGAGATGCACGAGGCGCTGACCGGGTTGGGCTTCGTCACCGCCGCCGAGGCCGCGCGCGAGCCGGCGTGGGAGCCGCTGCTGCAGCGCCTGCTGCGCGACGCGCGCGCCACCCGCGTCACCGCCGCGGGGCGGCGG
>DASRYN010000083.1:0-3167 GCA_035687185.1 Pseudoxanthomonas sp.
GCATCGCTGCCGCGGCTGCCGGTCGGTGCCGGCAGGCACGAAGCTGCCCGGTGAGCCGCCGGGGCCCGCGTGGCGGCGCTCCGCGACACGGCCGCGTTCCTTCCCGCCGGCCCAGGAGGCCCTGGCCGCGCGCTACGGCACCGCGGCGATGCGCGGCGACGGCGGCACCAGGTGCAGCGCGGCGCCGCCGCCTTCGGCCAGCCGCAGCGTCAGCCGGCGGCGCGAGCCGTCCAGCCGCAGCTGCTCGCGGCGCACGTCGGTGGGGGCCTCGCCGTCGCGCCAGAGGGTGACGGCGTAATCGGCCGCGGGCAGGAAGTCCAGGTCCAGCTCCAGCGTGCGCGGCCGGTCGGTCATCGCGCCGATGTACCAGTCGCGGCCGCTGCGCCGGGCGATGACCACGTAGCGCCCGATCTCGCCGGCCAGCACGCGGGTCTCGTCCCAGCGCGCGGGCACCGCGGCGATGAAGTCGGCGCCGGCGGCGTCGACGTAGGCGTCCGGGCTGTCGGCCACCATCTGCACGCCGCTCTCGTAGACCACGTACATCGCCAGCTGGTGCGCGCGCGTGCCCATGACCCGGGGTCCGAAGTGGGAGGGGCGGAAGTCTGCCGCATCCACGTTGCGGAAGCCGCCCGGGGTGTAGTCCATCGGGCCCAGCAGCATGCGGGTGAAGGGCAGGGTGAGGTTGTGCGCCGGGGTGACGCGCCGGCTCCACTTGTTGTACTCGGCGCCCAGCACGCCCTCCTGGGTGAGGAAGTGCGGCCAGGTGCGGGCCAGGCCCGTCGGGCGGTAGGCCCCGTGCAGGTTCAGCATCAGCCGGTGCCCGGCGGCACTGCGCATCATGCGGTGGAAGAAGGCGACCATCTCCTGGTCGTCGCGGTCCATGAAGTCCACCTTGACGCCGCGGATGCCCATGCGCCGGTACCGCGCGAACACCTCGTCCATGCGCGCGTCCAGCGCCTTCCAGTGCACCCACAGCCACAGGCCCACGCCGCGCTCGCGCGCGTGCCGCACCAGCGCCGGCAGGTCCACTTCGGGGATGGGACGGGTGACGTCGGCACCGGGGTGGTAGCGCCCGTCGCCGGTGCTGCCGACGTACCAGCCGTCGTCGATCAGCATGTACTCCAGCTTCAGCGCCGCGGCGTGGTCGATGTAGCGGCGCAGGGTGGCGGTGTTCATGCCCGGCTGCGGCACGTCCGGCGCCAGCCCGCCGGACCACCAGTCCCAGGCCGACTTGCCCGGGCGGATCCAGGAGGTGTCGTCCAGCGGAGTGGGCGGGTTGAGGTTGGCGATGAGGTTGGACTCGATCAGCCGGCCCGGGCTGTCGCCGAGCATCAGCACGCGCCAGGGCGTCGGGTGCCCGCCGGCGGCGATCGCGTCGCGCGGCAGGCGCACGGCCACCTGCGGCTCGTCCAGGCGGGGCGACAGCCGCGCTTCCACGCCCAGGCGGCCGTCGCTGCGGCCGGCCAGGTAGAGCCCGGCGTAGCGGTCCAGGTCGGCCTCGGCGATGGCGAACGTCGTCCCGCCCACGCCCGTGGCGCACACCAGCGGCAGTTCGATCAGGTGGTGGGCACGCAGGCGCGAGGCGTCGATCGGGTCGTACTCGCCCTCGTGGCTGGTGCCGAAGCGGCCGAGGTTGAGCGCGTGGCAGGCGTAGTCGCGCGGGAACAGGAAGCCGGTCAGGTCCTCCCTCACCACCAGGTCGCCCTGGGCCGGCGGCGGCAGGCGGTAGCGCAGGGCGACGCCGTCGTCGTAGGCGCGCAGGACCAGGCCGAGCGTGCGGCCGCGGTCGTCGGCCAGGTCGACCTCCAGCTGGCGGTAATGGTCGCGCGCGCGGCTGGCCTTGCCTGCGACCAGCGCGTAGCTGTCGTCGGCACCGCTTTCGCGTGCGGCGGCGATGCGCAGGCCGCGGTCGAGGCGGTCATCGGCGGCCAGCTGCACGCCCAGCGGCGAGGGCGCGATCACCAGCTGGCCGTCGCGCTCCACCGCGTACGTGGGCACGCCGCCGGCATCCATCGCGAGGGTGACGACGATGCGGCCGTCGGGCGAGGCCAGCCGCAGCGGCGGCGGCACGGAGGAAAGCGCGGGGGCGCTGTGCAGGCAGAGCAGCAGGACGAAGGCGGTTCGCAGCATGCGCGGCATCGGTGGGCTCCCTTCCCGGAGGCAAGGGAGCGTACCCGCTCGCGCGCGCGGTGTCTGGAATACCTCCCGCGCGCAACCGGCATAGCGCCGCGCGCGTGCCTCAGCGCGCCGGCGCGACCGGCTTCGGCGCGCTGCCGAAGTCGCCCTCCCGTTAGGTGGCGCGCCTAATTCCCACCGTCCCTATTAGGTCGTCTCTCTTGCTTATCTCTTTCTAGATTAGGCTCGTCCCCACCCTTGTGTCCAAATTCCTCCCAAGGCACGAGGAATGCAACTGCCATCACCGCAAGGACGATCAAGAACACAGGAACTGCACCCACAAGGTTTTTCTCGGACAGGAAAGGCTCGCCGCTGACATTTGAGTGCCTAAGTGCCGACCCAAGAAAAATCAGAGCAGACACCAACACAGCAGATAGCGAAATGGTGATTTTCTTAGTCATGCTACATCCCGCATCTCATGACGCATGATCCGAATTGATATGTCGTTAGGGCAGTTGAACCTGCATTTACGACAGGGGTCACTCGCGCTGCTGCCTTGGCTGCAACCTTGTCTACTCGAACCGACATACAGGAATTAGCGACATCCGAGATAAGCTGTTTTGTACCCAGCTTCGCACCTTCGAAAGCAGCGTACTGCCCTGCATTCTTTGCGACTGATTCCAGATTGGTTCCAATCACCGCATCCGCTCCGCAAGCGAGTGTGCAGCCTCCAATTCGCAAACCTGCAATTCCAAGGTCTCTGAACGAATTGGCCCATCCTTCAAGAGCATCACGAACCATTGCCAGGCCAAGGGAGCCGTTCTCTGGGTTACCCCGCATCTGGTTCTCAACCCAATCGTTCGTCCGCGACTGCAATCCCAGCGGATCAATCGCGTTTACTGGATTCCCGCCAACATAGGCGTACGGATTCAACCCACCCGCCAGCCCGATCGGGTCGACCTGCGTATAAGCCCCGAGCCTGGCGTCGTAGTACCGGTTCATGTTGTACCAGAGGTTGGTTTCCTGATCGTAGTACTGACCCGGGAACCCGA
>DASRYN010000084.1:0-21874 GCA_035687185.1 Pseudoxanthomonas sp.
GGTGCCGGCCGTCGGCGGCGTTGCCGGGGCCGCGGCCGCGGCCGGCGCGGCCTTGTCCAGCAGCGCCTCCACCGAGGCGGTGGTGATCGGGTGGTAGCCCGGCCGCGCGCGCGCGAACACCTCGCGGGCGAAGGCCAGGCCCCCGGGCGTCTTCGCCAGTTCCTCGTAGATGGGCATGATCAGCTTGCGCCGGCCCACGCGCTGGATGAACTCGCCGGCGGCCGGCAGCGCCGCGTCGTAGCCGCTGCGGATGGCCAGCGGGTACCAGCGCATGGCGATCTCGCCGTTGGCGGTGCCGGTGAAGCCGTAGGCGGCGTCCAGCTGCGCCAGCTGCTCGGGCTTGAGCGTGTCGCCCATGCCCTCGAGGAAGTGCACCCACGCCTGGGTGCCCCATTCGTCGGCGATCTGCGGGTTGGGCAGCTGGCCGCTGCCGCGCCAGGCGATCCGCGCGGTGTCCACGTTGGAGAAGGTGCGCGACTGCGACGGCGGCGCGAAGCCCGGGATGCCGGGCTGGCGCAGCCAGGCGTCCAGTTCCTCGGCGCTGACCGCGTTGGGGTTCTTCGCCAGCAGGTTGGCGCGCAGGTAGGCGACGAACTGGTCGGTGTCGGCGCTCTGGAAAGCGTGGTCGTCGAACCAGCCGCGCAGGAACGGGTCGAACACCTCGCGCCCGAAGCGCTGCTCCAGGAACTGCAGGAACCAGGCGCCCTTGGTGTAGGCCACCTCGCTCAGCGCCTCGTCCGGGTCGCGCGTGCCCAGCGGCGGCAGCGTGAGCATCTGGTCGGAGGCTTCCATGCCGGCCATGTCGGCCTTCAGCCCGGCCTGGTCGATCTGGCGCTCCATCTCCGCCATCTCGATGCCGTACAGGGCCTCGGTGATGCGGCCCTGCACGTAGGTGGTGAAGCCCTCGTTGAGCCAGATGTCCTTCCAGCTGGCGTTGGTCACCAGGTTGCCGGACCAGCTGTGCGCCAGCTCGTGCGCGATCAGCGACACCAGCGACTTGTCGCCCACGATCACCGTGGGGGTGATGAAGCTCAGGCGCGGGTTCTCCATGCCGCCGAACGGGAACGAGGGCGGCAACACCAGCATGTCGTAGCGCTCCCACCGGTACGGCCCGTACAGCTGCTCGGTGGTGGCGATCATCTTCTCGGTGTCCTCGAACTCCTTCACCGCGCGGTCGACCATCGCCGGCTCGGCCCACACGCCGCTGCGCGCGGAGATCGGCTTGAACACCAGGTCGCCGGCGGCGATGGCCAGCAGGTAGGACGGGATCGGCTGCGGCATGCGGAAGCTGTAGTCGCCGTCGCGCGCCGCGGCCGGATCGTTGTCGGCGCTCATCAGCACCATCACGTCCGGCCGGGTGGCCACGCGCGCGCTGTAGGTGAAGCGCACGCCGGGGGTGTCCTGCAGCGGCACCCAGCTGCGGGCGTGGATGGCCTGCGACTGGCTGAACATGAAGGGCAGCCGCTTGCCCTCGGTCATCGCCGGCTCCAGCCACTGCAGGCCGGAGGCCTGCGGCGAGGTGGCGTAGGTGACGCGGACCTTCGCGTTGCGCTGCGGCGCCTGGACGGTCAGCTTGCTGCCGAACACCGGGTCGGCGTCCGCCAGGGCGTACTCCAGCGGCGCCCACGCGCCGCCGGCCTCGCCCTCGACCTTCTGCACGGACAGGTCGCGGGTGTCGAGCACCAGCTCGGTGGCCTTGGGATCGGTCCACTCCAGGGTGTAGGTGGCGGTGCCGGACAGCTGCCGCGCGTCGAAGTCCAGCTTCAGGTCCAGCGCCAGGTCGGCGATGCGGACCTTCTCCGGCTCGGCGTACGAACTCTCGTCGTGGCGCCGCGAGGAGGGCGCGGGCGCCTGGGCGGCGGGCTTGGCGGCGGGCTGGGGTTCGGCCGGGCCGGCGGATTCGCCGGTGCAGCCGCTGGCGGTGGCGATCATGGCCAGGGCGATCAGGAAGGCGGGAAAACGCATGCGGAAGCTCGGAAAACGGAGTGCGTGCAGTGTAACCCGCCACCCCGGACGCGGCCCGCCCGTGCGCGGGCGCCGGCCCAGCCGGTGACGGAGGGCGCGAACCCCGCGATCGCGGGTCCGTGAAGGCCGCTCCCGGAGACGGGGAGCGGCGGGAGCCGGCTTGCCGGCAACGGGACGGGAACGGCGACGGCCGGCAACGGCGCTCGCCGCGCCGCGAAGGCTGCCCGCGAGACGGCGACCGCGACCCGGCGCCCCGCGCACGGGCCGCGGCGGGTTCCCGATCAGACCTTGTAGCCGGTGTGCACCGCGACGATGCCGCCGCTCAGGTTCACGTAGCCGCAGCGCGCGAGGCCGGCGTTCTCCATCATCGCCAGCAGCGCGTCCTGCGGCGGGTGCTTGCGGATGCTCTCGGCCAGGTACTGGTAGCTGTCCGCGTCCCCGGCGAACAGCCGGCCCAGCGCCGGCAGCACCTTGAAGGAGTGGAAGTCGTAGACCGGCCGGAACCACTCGGCGCGCACCTCGGAGAACTCCAGCACCCGCGCCTGCCCGCCCACGCGCAGCACGCGGCGCATCTCGCGCAGGGCCGCGTCCTTGTCGGTGACGTTGCGCAGGCCGAAGGCGATGGTCACCAGGTCGAAGCTGCCGTCCGGGAACGGCAGCCTCTCGGCGTTGCACTGCACGTATTCCAGCCCGGCGACCAGGCCGCGGTCGGTGAGCCGGTCGCGGCCCACGGTGAGCATGCCGGCGTTGATGTCGCCCAGCACCACCTGCCCGGCCTCGCCGACGCGCGGCCGCAGCAGCGCGGCGATGTCGCCGGTGCCGCCGGCCAGGTCGAGCACGCGGTCGCCCGGCTTCACCTGGCAGGTGGCGGTGAAGTAGCGCTTCCAGGCCCGGTGGATGCCCAGGCTCATCAGGTCGTTCATCAGGTCGTACTTGCGCGCGACCGAGGTGAACACCTGCCCAACCAGCTTCTGCTTCTCGGCGCGCGGCACGTCGCGGAAGCCGAAGTGGGTGGTACCGGATTCGTGGGGGGACTGGCTCATGCCGGCTATTATGTCACCAGACAACCCCGGGGGAGGCCGTGGTGAAACGTCTGCTCGTTGCGCTCCTGCTCGTTTTCGCTCCGGTCTTCACGGCGGCCGCGGACGAACCGGTACAAGCCATAGTCGGCGGGACCCTGGTGAATCCGGGCGCGGTCGCGGTGCCGGACGCCGTGGTGCTTGTCCGCGGCGGCCGCATCGCCGCAGCGGGCGCGCGCGGGGAAGTCGGGATCCCCGCAGATGCCAGCCGGATCGACGCGACCGGCAAATGGCTGGTTCCCGGCTACATCGACTCGCACGTGCACTTCTTCCAGTCCGGAGGGTTGTATTCCCGCCCCGACGTCCTCGACCTGCGCGACGTCGTGCCTTACGAACAGGAGATCGCCAATACCCAGGCGAACCTCGGCGACACGTTTCGCCGCACCCTGCGCAGCGGCGTCACCACGGTGGTGGACATGGGTGGGCCCATGTGGAATTTCGACGTGCGCACGCAGGCCATGGCGGCGCAGGCGGCGCCGCGGGTGTTCGTCACCGGCCCGCTGATTTCCACCTGGAAGCCGCCGGTACTGGCCGATCTGGCCGATCCGGCGATCCTCGCCGCCGCGAGCGCCGAGGAAGCCCGCGCCCTGGTCCGCGCGCAGGCGCCGCGCAAGCCCGATTTCATCAAGATCTGGTACGTGGTGCCGCATGGCGAAACCCCGGACCGATACCTGCCCGTCGTACGCGCCGCCATCGACCAAGCCCACGCGCTGGGCCTGCGCGTGGCCGTGCATGCGCTCGAACTGGAAACCGCGCGCGCAGCGGTGCTCGCCGGCGCCGACATGCTGGTGCACAGCGTGGAGGACAAGCCGGTCGATGCCGCCTTTCTCGGGCTGTTGAAGAAAAACGGCGTCGTCTACATTCCTACCGCCGCCTCCGGCGAAAGCTACGAGCGCGTGTTCACCCGCGAGCTGGGGCTGACGCGGGAGGAACAGGCGTGGGGCAACCCGGATGTCATCGACACCCTGAATGACCTGTGGCGCCTGGTGCCGGCCGAATTGCCAGGCTGGCTACGGCAGCAGTGGGAGCAGGGCCGCAAACCCGCCCGTCCCGCCATCGCGATGCAGAACCTCAAGGCCGTGCAGGACGCGGGCATCGTGATCGCCACCGGCACCGACGCCGGCAACCCGGGCACCCTGCCCGGTGCTTCGTACTTCCGTGAGCTTGACCTGATGGCGGAGGCCGGCCTGACGCCCGCTCAGATCCTGAGGAATTCCACGCTCGGCGGCGCCCGCCTGCTCGGTCGCGACGACGAACTGGGCAGCATCGCCAGGGGCAAGTTCGCCGACATCGTGATCCTGGATGCCGACCCGCTGGCCGACGTCGCCAACTTCAGCCGCATCGTCGCGGTGATGAAGGGCGGCGAATACTTCCCGGCCGATTCCATCATCGAAGGGGCTCCCCAGGCATCCACGCGGCGCAACCCGCAAGCTTTCCGCCAGCCCGGCCCGGAAGACCAGCCCGAAGCCGTGGTCCAGCGACAGCTGGAGGCCTACAACGCGGGCGACGTGGAGGCTTTCCTCGCCACCTACAGTCCCGAGGTGGAGCTGTTCACGCTGGGCGGCGAACGCAACTCGCAAGGACTCGAAGCCATGCGGGCCACCTATGCGTCGCTGTTCAAGGCCAACCCGGACCTGAAATGCGAGATCGGCAAGCGCATCGTGCAAGGCGATTATGTGATCGACCACGAACACCTCACCGGCCTGGCGAACGGCACGGCCATCGACGCGGTCGCCATCTATGAAGTGAAGCGCGGCAAGATCCGCCGGGTCTGGTTCACGCCATGATCGCCACGCCCGATTACCGCGCCCTGTTGCAGACCGCGATTGCCGAAGCCCGCCAGGGCCTGGCCGAGGGTGGCATCCCCATCGGCGCGGCGCTGTACCGCAGCGACGGCGCGCTGCTGGGCTGCGGCCACAACCGCCGCGTGCAGGAAGGCGATCCGTCCGTGCACGGCGAAACCGACGCCTTCCGCAAGGCCGGCCGCCAGCGCCGCTACCGCGACACGATCATGGTCACCACGCTGGCGCCGTGCTGGTACTGCAGCGGGCTGGTGCGGCAGTTCAACATCGGCACCGTCGTGGTCGGCGAATCGGTCAACTTCCGCGGCGGCATCGACTGGCTGCGCGAGAACGGGGTCGAGGTGATCGACCTGGACGACGGCGAATGCATCGACATGCTCGGGAGCTGGATCGCGGCCAATCCCGAGGTGTGGAACGAGGACATCGGCGAAGACTGACCGCCGCACCGGCTCCCGCGCACCCATACCCCCATGCACATCGAACACGTCCAGCACCACGGCCTGCCCTGCCTGCGCCTCCATGCCGACGGCGCCAGCGCGCTGTTCGCCCTGCACGGCGCGCACGCGCTGTCCTGGATCCCGGTCGACGGCCGCGAGCGGCTGTTCCTGAGCGAGCGCAGCCGGTTCGACGGCGCGGCCGCCATCCGCGGCGGCGTGCCGGTGATCTTCCCCCAGTTCGGCGAACGCGGCGTGTACCCGCGCCATGGCTTCGCGCGCACGATGCCGTGGCGGCCCGCCGGCATCGAGGCCGGCCAGGCGGTGTTCGAACTGCGCGACAGCGAGCGCACCGCGGCCTGGCCCCACGCCTTCGCCGCGCGCCTGCGCATCGCCCTGTCCGCGACACGGCTGGCGATCACCCTGGACGTGGAGAACACCGGCGCGCACGCCTTCGACTTCACCGCCGCGCTGCACACCTACCTGCGCGTGGACGACCTGGCCCAGGCCGCGGTGCAGGGCCTGCAGGGCTGCGACTACGAGGACAACGCCGGCGGCGGCGTGCTGCGCCGCGAGGACAACTACGAAGTCGCCTTCCACGGCGAGGTGGACCGGATCTACAACGACGTGGTCGCCCCGCTCGTGCTGGTCGACGGCGAGCGGCAGCTGGCCATCGAGCACGAAGGCTTTCCCGACTGCGTGGTCTGGAACCCGGGCGAGCAGCTTGCGGCGCGGATCGGCGATCTCGCGCCGGGCGACTGGCGCCGCTTCGTGTGCGTGGAAGCGGCGGCGGCGATGAAGCCGGAAACGCTGGCGCCCGGCGAAATCTGGAGCGGCACGCAGACGCTGGGCTGAGCCGGTATCGGCAGCGCGCACCGGAGGTCACGGCGAGGTTCCCGGGAAACCCGCCCCGCCCCCGGGGCGGGTTCCTGCGAGTGCGGGCTACAGGATGTAGCGGCTCAGGTCCGGGTCCTGCACCAGCTCGCCCAGGTGCGCGTCCACGTAGGCGCGGTCGATGGCCACCGCCTGGCCGTCGCGGTCGGGCGCCTCGTAGCTGAGGGTGTCGAGCAGGCGCTCGAGCACGGTGTGCAGGCGGCGGGCGCCGATGTTCTCCTGGCGCTCGTTGACCAGCGCGGCGATCTCGGCGATGCGTTCGATGGCATCGGCGGTGAACTCCAGCTTCACGCCCTCGGTGGCCATCAGCTCCACGTACTGGCGGGTGAGCGCGGCCCTGGGCTCGGTGAGGATGCGCACGAAGTCCTGCTTGCTCAGCGCCGACAGCTCCACCCGGATCGGGAAGCGGCCCTGCAGCTCCGGGATCAGGTCGCTGGGCTTGGCCAGGTGGAAGGCACCGGAGGCGATGAACAGGATGTGGTCGGTCTTGACCGTGCCGTACTTGGTGGAGACGTTGCTGCCCTCCACCAGCGGCAGCAGGTCGCGCTGCACGCCCTCGCGGCTGACGTCGCCGCCGCCGATGGCGTCGCCGCGCTTGGCCACCTTGTCGATCTCGTCGATGAAGACGATGCCGTTCTGCTCGCAGGCCTCGATGGCCGCGGCGCGGATGTCGTCCTCGTTGACCAGCCGCGCGGCCTCTTCCTCGACCAGCTGCGGGCGCGCGGCCTTGATGGTGAGCGTGCGCTTGTGGGTTCGCGCCCCGCCCAGGTTGGCGAACATCTGCCGCAACTGCTGGCCCATCTCCTCCATGCCTGGCGGGGTCATGATGTCCACGCCGACGTTGGCCGACAGCTCCAGCTCGATCTCGCGCTCGTCCAGTTCGCCGGCGCGCAGCATGCGGCGGAACTTGGCGCGGGTGGAGTCCTCCGGCCCGGACACCTGCACCTCGGCCGCGCCGGGGTCGAAGCCGATGCCGGGGCTGCGCCGCGGCAGCAGTGCGTCGAGGATGCGCTCCTCGGCGCGCTCCTCGGCCTGCAGGCGCACGCGTGCCTTGGCCTGCTCGCGGTACATCTTCACCGCGGTGTCGGCCAGGTCGCGGACGATCTGCTCCACATCCTTGCCCACGTAACCCACCTCGGTGAAGCGCGTGGCCTCCACCTTCACGAACGGCGCGTTGGCCAGCGTGGCAAGGCGCCGCGCGATCTCGGTCTTGCCCACGCCGGTGGGGCCGATCATCAGGATGTTCTTGGGCATCACTTCGTTGCGCAGCTCCGGCGCCAGCTGCATGCGGCGCCAGCGGTTGCGCAGGGCGATGGCCACCGCGCGCTTGGCGGCCTGCTGGCCGACGATGTGCCGGTCCAGCTCCTGCACGATCTCGCGCGGGGTCATGGTCGAGGACGCGTCGGGACGGGTCATCACAGCTCCTCCACGACCACGTTGCGGTTGGTGTAGATGCAGATGTCGCCGGCGATGTTCAGCGCCTCCACGGCGATGGCGCGCGCATCCATCTGCGTGTGCGCCAGCAGGGCGCGCGCGGCCGACAGCGCGTAGCTGCCGCCGGAGCCGATGGCGATGATGCCGTCCTCCGGCTCGATCACGTCGCCGGTGCCGCTGACCACCAGCGAGGTTTCCCGGTCGGCCACCGCGAGCAGCGCCTCGAGCTTGCCCAGGCGACGCTCGGTGCGCCAGTCCTTGGCCAGCTCCACCGCGGCGCGGGTGAGCTGGCCGTGCTTCTCCAGCTTGGCCTCGAACAGCTCGAACAGGGTGAAGGCATCGGCCGCCGCGCCGGCGAAGCCGGCCAGCACTTGGCCGTCGCGGCCCAGGCGCCGCACCTTGCGCGCGTTGCCCTTCATCACCGTGTGGCCGAGGGTCACCTGGCCGTCGCCGGCCACGGCCACGCGGCCGTCGCGGCGCACCGCCAGGATGGTGGTGGCGTGGAACACGTTGGGGTTCTGGCTGGGGTCCATGCGGCCTCCGGGGTCGATAGCCCCTTCAGTGGGGGCCGCGGCCGCCGGCTTCAAGCCGTCGTGGCGCGGGCGTGAACGGCAGGCCGCAAGCGCAGGCACGCATGGCCGGGCACGCGGGCGGCGCGGGCACGCCGGGAGGCCGCCACTGCCGTAGCTACGGCGCCGCCCGCGCGTCGCCGTCCACGCTGGCCTC
This sequence comes from Pseudoxanthomonas sp., assembly GCA_035687185.1. Classification (GTDB taxonomy): domain Bacteria; phylum Pseudomonadota; class Gammaproteobacteria; order Xanthomonadales; family Xanthomonadaceae; genus Pseudoxanthomonas. Next base: position 8,335 of record DASRYN010000084.1, read on the forward strand.
CAGCGCACGGTATCGCGCCAGGCGCTGCTCCAGCGTGCCGGTGTGCAGTTCGAACAGGTGGTTGTCGAAGTCGTAGAAGTAGAGCGACTGCCCTTCCCCCTCGATGCGCGGCCGCGGCGCGCGCAGCTCGACGCCCAGCGCCTGCAAGCGTGCCTGGTAGTGCGGCAGCTCCGCCTCGCCGACCGCGAAGGCGACGTGCTGGTAGGAACGCTGCGCCGGCGGCTCGCCTTCCATGGCCGCGATCCAGACCTCGCCCAGCAGGAAGAACTTCTCCCGCGACAGCGAATGGTTGCGGCCCGCGCTGTCGTAGACCTCGCGCGCGCCCAGCCCCTGGCACAGGAAACGCGCCATGCGGTCCAGGTCCGCGACGATGAAGGTCAGGTGGCTGATGCCCTGCACGGCGCTACCGGCCCGCGGGCGTGGGCGGGATCGGCTCCGGCCCGCCGGAGGCGGGACCCTCCTGCGCGTGGTACAGCACCCGCGCGGACAGCTCGTCCGGGTCGACCAGCACCGACCAGACGAGCCGGCTGCCATGCAGGTCCGCCTGCTGGAAATGCAGGAGCGCGCCGCCGGCGTGGTCGTGATAGGCGCCGGCCAGCTGGACCACCCCGGTCGAGGACAGCCCCAGCCGGCCGAACAGGTACGCCTCGATGGCTTCCCTGCGCTCCCGGGGAACCGCCTCCCACGCGGCCAGCCGCGTGTCGCGCGACTGGAACGCCTCCGGCCCGAAGGCCAGCAGCCCGGGCGCGTCCGCGCCCGGCGCCGCCAGCGGGCAGAGCGACAGGAACAGCAGCAGTGCGATGCGCTTCGGATTCATCCCGCCCGTGCCTCCGGCTTCGTGCCCACTGTGATGCCTCGCGGCGCCGGCAGGCGCCATCCCTTCGCCTCGCCGTCGACGGCCCGGGGGTGCGCGCGGCAGGCCACCCGGGGCGGCCGCAGGCGATGATGCGTCCGGCGCCGACGGGGCGCAACGGCCGCGGCCGCGACTCAGCGCGGCGGCGGCGCCCCGGCCCGCTTCCGGTACAGCAATCCGGCGGTCGCCAGCAGGTATGCCGCCACGAAGGAAGCATGGATGACGATGTCGGGCCAGGGGTTCCCGATCAGCCAGTCCCGGCCGATGTCCTGCAGTCCCTTGAATCCCGTCCACAGGTGGCTGGCGACCACCGGCAGCACGAACCGCTCCCTGAAGGGCGACGGCAGGAATGCAACCAGCACGCACATCGCACCCACCAGCACGTAGAAGCCCGACAGGGCGCCAAGCGCGGCGATGACCAGGCTGCCGTCACCGGCCCCGGCCAGGTCGAGGATGGTGCCGAAGGTCCCGTGCGGGGTCGCCCATGACGCGGCCCCGAATCCCAGGGCGAGCGCCCCGTCCAGCAGGAACACCGTGGCCAACGCCCTGGACCACGCACGCGACGCATCTTTCGACATGGAAGCTCCCTGGAAGACGGTGGTGGACCTTGCGCATTGCACCGGGACACAGCGCCGTTTCAGGCGGCCGGGCCGCGGCACCGCATCGACCCGGAACGGCTACGCCCTTCTTGCGCTGGATGCAAGCTGGGCCGCCCTGGAAGCGAAGTATCCGCTGCAGCACCCGTGGGCCAGGCCGAGCGCCGCGGCCAACATACCCGATTCGGCCAGGCCGGGGTCGAGGGCGCGCGTCACCGCGAACGCATACCTGGCGAAGAAGAGCGCCATGATGACGAGCAGCGGAATCCAGCTGCCCGGGATGAAGAACGTGCGGCTGGATGGAGCGAACGCGATCCTGTCGTCGCGGAGCAAGCGGCAACCCAGGGCCGTCACGGCCACCAGCCCGAGTGCCCACATCGCCAGGGGCACGGGCGCCAGGCCGAAGCTGGAGCCCACGCCGGCGAGCGACAACACGACCATGGCGGCGGGAAGCGCGAAGGCCCGCCGGGCGCCGACGCGGCGGTCGCGCGCCTGCTGTAGCCCGAGCAGGAGCAGGGCAACGAACAGCCCGTAGACCCAGGCCGGCGTGTGGCCAAGTACCCGGACGATCATCCGCAGAGCCTCGTCTGGCAGCCGACGCCCCGGGCCGGCGCTGGCGCGCGCACCGGGCCGCGGCCACGGCGGTTAGCCACGCGCACGCCGGTAGTGCATCGCCACCGCGCCGTTGCGCAACGGTGTGGCCGAGACCAGCTCGAGCCGTCGCGAGCGCGGCAGTCCGCCCTGGTACAGCGTCGGGCCGTGGCCGGCGATGCCGGGATGGAGAAGGAAGCGATACTCGTCGATCAGGTCCAGCCGGTCGAGTTCGGCCGCGAGCCCGACGCTGCCGAGCAGCACGCCACCGGGCGTGCGGTCCTTCAGCGCCTGCACGCCGGTGCGCAGGTCGCCGGCGAGGTGGTGGCTGTGGGCCCACGGGAAATCCCTTCGCGTCGACGACGCGACATGCTTCGGCTTGGCCTCCAGCTTGACCGCCCATTCGCGCACCGCCGGCGAGGCTGCCTCGTCGCCGCGTGCGACCGCCGGCCAGTAGCTTTCCATCATCTCGTAGGTCACGCGGCCCCACAGCATCGCCCCGGTCTCGTCCATGAGCCGGGTGAAGAACGCGTGCGTCTCGTCGTCGGCGATTCCTTCCCGATGGTCGACGCAGCCGTCGAGGGTGAGGTTGATGCTGAAGGTCAGGAGCCCCATGGCGCCGAGTCTACTCCGGGCGGGGCGGACCGCCTGGACGCGTCGCGACGCCCCAACCCGCCCGGGCCACGACGCGGCTCGGCTTCCATGGCCATCGGCCGCCACCGGCCGATGGGAGCCGCTCCACCCGATGGCAAACCTCGGCCCGGAACGCACGCCGGGACGCCGAGGGTCAGTGCGCCTGCGGGTCGAAGCAGGCTTCCCAGGAAGCGGCGTCCGCCATGAGTTCCGCCGTCCGCGACAAGGCCGCCGTCGCCTCCAGCCTGGCGGTTGGGCAGCGTGGACCGAAGTCCACGACCCGCTTCGGCTGATGCAGTTGCCCCTCCGTTGCTAGCTCCCCTTGCACTTGTAAGGGCTCTCGCTCCTGAGTTCCTGACCTGTTCTCGCGTCCTTGATGGTAACGGTCGCCCCCGGCTCCGAGGCACAAATGGCATTCCTGGCGGTATATATCCCCCGCCCCTCGGCCATTATGTTCACCTTGGCCGGGGTTCCATCCGCACGGACCGCGGTAACGGCATAGGTGCCGGATAGGGTGACACACCCGGAAAGCAGTAACGATGCAGCTGCCGCCGAAAGAACCTTCCTTGCCGCCATGATTGCTCCCTGTCGAAAAAATCGCGGAACCCGAGAACGCTGGACCGAACCCCACGAACCGGGCTGGCGCCCCGATTGCGCCGCTTTTGTAGCAGGCGAAGGCAAGCCGGGATAGCGGAAAAACGGATGAGGACTGTCGGACAATACCGACATGCCGACATCCGCCATGCCGCTTGTCACCGGTACGACACCCGTTGCCGAATGCAGCTGGGCGGGTTCATCCACGCCACCCCGCGACGTTGCCTCTGTGCTCCTCGAATTGCACGAGAACCACGGCTCCGGTCTTTCGCATCGCTGGGCCAAGAGAGTGCCGACCACGGCAAGGCTGTGGCGACCGTGGAGGGTCATCCACTCGTCGTAGTCAGGCTCTGCGCCAACGAACACTTCTCCGAACGCCACGCCAGGAGCACGAAGCGCATGCTCGGCCTCCGGGTCGATTGCACCGGATTTCCATGCCCGCGAACGCCTGAATCAAGCGGACCCGCGAAGCGGCTTCGGCTTGAATGAACAGTCAGGCCTTAACCGGCCAGGTACTTGCAGTCAATCCCATTGCCGCATGGGCGCCGTCCATGAACCCTGAGACGATGTCAGAAAGCCCACCGGCTGCGAGCAATAGGAGTGCTGCCGCAACGAGAGTGTTACGGCTGTTTTTCCGGTAGCCGACTACCAGAGCGGCGAAACCAAGAACAAGCAATGCGATCGTCAAGTAGTCCATTGAATCTCCTTCTGTAAGGCCTGACGCCTGAATTAAGCCGACCCGCGAAGCGGGTTCGGCTTGAATGAATTGTTAGGTGGCTGCCCCGGAACCGCCAAGGCGCCACGCCTCTATTGCGTCACTTACCCGCTCTCTAAGCAAGGGCGACAGATCACGCCCCTTGTATACGGATGTGCTGACTTCGAGGATTGGCGCGCTGTTATGGATGTCCTCAGAAAGCCAGTTGAGGTAATCCCGCCCACGCTGCCGGTACTCCTGTATCTCCTCGGGGGTCAATTGGATGAGGAAGTCGTAGCCGATGATGCTGTGATTGCAGTTTGCATCCAGCAGCAGGTTGCCGAACTCCTCAAGGAGAAACCATCGATAGGGCTCGTGATCGAGAATCTTCACAGCTGCCACCTAACGTACCGTTAACCCGGCGCCGCGTCTTCGCGGCGATCGGGTTGAACGGATTGTTGGGTGGTTCTCATTGCCGATTGCTTCGGAAGTCCCAGCGATGATTGCACTTCAGTCATTCGAAATTATTCCGCTTGACGGTAAGAACGGGATCAATTCTTTCTTGAGAGAAGAAGGCGTTCCGCAAGATCGGTGACGACCCACTCCTCCACGATGAGGCCATCGCGGAAATGACTGACCACCATGTCGCGCCACACGATTCTGCGGCCGCTGCCAGGAAAGCCTTTGAACGCTGCCTGATGTGTCCCTCGAAGCGTCCTTTGCCACGCCACGCGGTTCACTCCTTCCAGTAGTATCTCCACTTCGACTTGCAGATCTGGAAACGACTCGCGAATGCCTGCCAGTACTCTATGGATTGCACCATGCCCACCTTTCATTTCCTGGTTGGTGAAGTGCGCGACGTAGTCAGGTGCGAAGAATCTCTCAACTGCGTTCAGTGCGCCGCCGGAAAAAAGCACGGCATTGGCCTCCTCAACCTTCGACGCCAATGATTGGCTCATCGATCACTCCTTTAAGTAAGCGGATCATTGCAAGTCTCAGACTGGATTCTCATCCCCGCCCAACGCCTGAATTAAGCCGACCCGCGAAGCGGCTTCGGCTTGAATGAATTGTTAGGCGGCATTTGGCGTGCGATTGTCATTGGCACTCCTGGCGCATTTGCCAAGGCTTTAGTTTGTACTTTGGATCGTCCTGAGGATTGACCACCCAGAACGAAGTCCCCTTGTGCTCTCGGTCGAGATAGAAGTGATGATTCTGATGTCGAATCGCATCGATGGCCGCCGCCGCGGTAGCCCTGGTTTCCGCTACAGCATGCTCTAGCAGTTGCTCAAGGTTCGGTATGACGTCGCGCCGCAAACTATAGGCGAGCACCTCACAAGCGTGCATTCGCACAGCTGCCGACCTGTCTTGCAGTCTGTTCTTTGCAATTTCCACTACTTGAGGGTGCTGACGGGCGAGTGGAATCAGGCCAAACATGATATGAATCCGGCCCGTGGCGTTGCGGATCTTTGGCAGTGCCTCGCCGAAGAGTGACACAAGTGCGCACAAACCATACTCGCTTCGAAGCTTGTATCCATTGCTCTCGACCACCCAGCCGCGGCGGTCGTCGAAAGCCGTAACGACGTCTTCGACTGATAGAAGCTTTGAAGGCTCAGATTGCGAGTTCATGCCGCCTAACGCTTGAATTAAGCGGCGCCGCGAAGCGGCGTCGGCTTGAATGACTAGTTAGGCCTGCCGCCGTCACAGTGGTCATATGTCAGATCCAACCATCCGGACGGCGCACACTGACCTGTGACGACTGCCATGATTCTTTGCGCACGTTCAGCGTGAAGCTCGGGATTGACGATTGGGTGGTAGCGGTTTGGCGCTATCGGCATTGCGATTAGGCCATAGAACTCATCATCGGTGAGCTCAAGTACGTCTTTTCCATAGAATGCCCTAGCCGCAGCCTCCATACCAATAACAGCCTTGCCGTTCATGGCGCCCCAATATGTGTCATTGATGAACAAATTCAACTGCTGCTGCTTGGTGGCGTGGGCATTGAGCACAACCGCCATTATATCGCGGCCGAAATCTATCCTTTTACAGCAGCTGAATACTGCCCGATAGAATGCTTGGAAAGCACCTTTAAGCCCGTTAAGATCTTGGTTGTTCAAAAAAAGATCACGCGCAACGACGGATGTTATTGTGGTCAGACCCTGCCCGTCTGAAATGCTGAGGCCGCGATGAGCGTAGAACTCAGGGTCTTCAATCTTGATGAGTGCCGCTAGATGTTGGGGCTGAATCGCGATCTGATGGTTTGCTGACGGCGTTGTCTGCAACAATTCTGCAGCTACAAAGCTCGCCCATAGCGCGGCAATGGAAAGGTAAGAAATCAGGAATAGGGCGACACCAAGAAGTATGATTTTCAACCGCTTCTTGACCACGCGACTCTCCTTCGAGGACTAACGCCTGAATTAAGCCGACCCGCGAAGCGGGTTCGGCTTGAATGAATTGCTAGGTGCTGATCACGCTTGTCACAGCCGCAATAAACAGAACAGCACCAGCTATCAGAAGCAGATACAACGCAGGCATCGGTGTCTTTTGCGAGATAGCGTAAGCGACCAGAGCCTCGCGTGGATCACGCCCTGAAAAAATTGCAAAGGCTGGCAGAACAACCAGTGGCGATGTGAATGCAAACCCGGCGCCGAGGCCGAAACCGCGCCAGTCGCTATCAGGGAAGTATCCGAGCACATAGACGCCAATTGCGGCGGCAAGCCCAAGGAAAAACATCGAATTTGCTACGAAGATCCCCAGTCTATTCTGGCGCAGTAAGGTCGCAGCGCTCTTACGGTTACATACTGTAGGCACCCACTTTGCCCAAGCGCTGCAAAGGAGCGTGGCTAGCGTGCCGCCGATGACCCCACTGACCGCTGGCCCCCAAGACTCCATGAAACTCTCTTCAGCACCTAACACCTGAGTTAAGCCGCGCCGCGAAGCGGCGTCGGCTTGGACGAATTGTTGGGCCGCAGTGGAGTCAGCGGCCGTGCGCCTTAAGACCGTTGAAGAACGCACTCCGGACCGCCCACCGAACGGCATCATCCGTTCTGATACTTCTCCAGTGGTCCGGGTACCGCATGACGTCTCGGACCTCGAAGCGGTCCGCTTCTGGGTAGCGGACCTCGAGAAAGCCGATGCGATAGAGGAACCGGGCGAGTGCGATCTCTGGCTCGCCGTGTGAAACGCCTTTTTGCAGCCTAACTTGCCCGTTCCCGATCAACCCCTTGAGATGCTTGTAGAGATTCGATGCTACCCATTCAAGTGGTTTGCCTGTGAACGACTGCAGGCAGATGTCTAGACCAACGCAAAGCGAGCCGAACTCGGTTTTCAGGAACTCTAGCTGATCGATTGAGTAGTTCCACTCGGCCTCCTCGATTATCGGTCCCGAAACCGGCAGTCGGCCTGTGCCGTCCAAAGCAAACTTGATCATGTTGCGCAGGCTGCGGGGGGTATACATCGATCTGCGCACGAAGTAACTAAAGGAATCGCTTTCAGTTCCGTTCTTTAGTTTGACTTCCGGTGGGAAGAAGACGTGCCACATATCGTCGAAGGGCACGCGAACCGATTTGGGGTTTACACCCAGCGCCTTACCAATGGCGAACTTCAGCCTTTGCTGGGTCCAGCGCCTCAGATCTCCCACATCCCAGTTGAGGTGAACCACGCCGCTGACTTTGTCTGAGTAGTGCCACCCAGGATTGATGTTCAGCCAAAGGTCTTGACGCATAAACAGGTGGACTTCACCTTCAGCGTTGCCGTGAGTGATTCGGTCTGCTGCCTCTACTGCGTCACGCACGAGTCCTATGCTTGTAGCGCCGCCTCTCTCTTGTAGATTGTCAAAGTCATCTACGTAAAGAACAAAGTTCGTGGCTGCTGCTACGCGGGCAATTCTTTCTGCGCTCTCCTTCTCTTGGCCTTCGTTTTCAGACAGCAGCTTTTTCGCCCACGGCACTAGGGTCTTGACGGCGTCTACGATCCGTTCGCCAAAGTCTCGCTCTGTAATTCCCTGCGTTTTTGCCCAAGCTCTAATCGCAATGTCGTCGTCGCTAGTAAGTAGCGTTCCACTCATGTGGCGGGCAAGGTGGCGCACAATTAGATCAGCGTAAATTTGCATCCAGTCGGCGACGGCGCCGTAGCCCCGTTCTGCCGATTTGACTAAGCGTTCGGAATAGAAGGACGCGAGTTCGTCAGCCGAAACATCGATAATCAATGTTTTGGTTTCTTTCTTGCGCTTCTCCGCGCTTGCAATCCGGACCGCCGACTTGCCTGCGCCTTTTCGTGCGACGGTTACCGTCGTGCCGCGTGAGGTTGCTTTGGCGAACCAGTCAGGCTGGATCAGCAAGTCGTCGTACCACCCCTCTTGCGAGGAGTCACGCTCGGCGTTTGGAAATCCGATAAAGGAGGAGTCGCGATGCCAATGCTTCCTGACGAGGTCAATCTGGGAGGGTGTTAACGACCGCACTTCCTCGTGTCTCATGTCTGTTCCCCAAGCTGCGAAGGTGTCTGGCTGCGGCCCAACGCCTGAATTAAGCCGACCCGCGAAGCGGGTTCGGCTTGAATGAATTGTTAGGGCTCACCGCGCGGAACACACAGCTACCCCATAGATAGACGGAAACAGGTCGCCGAATGCGCCAAACAGTGTGCCGAAAATTGTCGCCACAAAACTGATATGCATGATGCGTTGTTGAAGGGTGATGCCGCTGCTCAGCTTGCGAGAGAAGCGATTGGGGTCAGCAAAAATCAACCCCTGCGCAAAGACGGCACATCCGATGAGGATGGCGCCAAAGCGAGGGGGCCAGCAGATGTCTCCGACCAGAACCGTCAGAAGTGCGCAGGCACCAAACGTGCCAAAGGTGAGCACAGCGCCGAGCAGTACGCTAAACCACATGTGATCTCCCCCTGTGAGCCCTAACGCCTGAATTAAGCCGAGCCGCGAAGCGGCTTCGGCTTGAATGAATTGTTAGGCGCCACTACGCGGTCGTTGGAGGAAGAATAGCTTTTCCTACGAGCCATCCAACTATTACCGCAAAAAAGGTGCATCCCAGTATTAAAGGAACAAGATTAGATGCATGCCCAAGATCATAGCCCATTGCGTGCATTACGCTCGCGACCAAGGCGAGTGAAAGAAGAAACGTAAAAACTCCTATTAAAAATGCAATGACTACGGCAAGGAAAGTTCTAAATTCAAAACTTCTCGCTACCTTGGCAGCTGCCTGAGCGGTTGCTTGAGCTGTGCCGACAGTCAGACCTGCGGCGCCTCCCACAACCTCAGCAATTTTCGCTTTACGGCCCTCCAATTGAAGTTCTTCGGCTCGAAGGCCAATGTATGCTGCTTTGGCCCTTTTATCATCCCCATCTGCCAAAGCGAGCGCCTTTACGTAAAGCGCCGAGTCGATATAGCCATTTGCAACCTCTAGCGCTGCATCGGCGTAATGCTTTTTATCGATTCCCATGTGCTCTCTCCCTCCCCCAGCGTCTTCAACAGAACTATCTTGGTTTGGCCAACCAGTGTGCTGCCTCAATGGCGCCTAACGCCTGAATTAAGCCGACCCGCGAAGCGGGTTCGGCTTGAATGAATTGTTAGGGCGCACTGCCCGACTCCGCCTGAAGGCGCTCAAGCTTTCTGAGCTTGTGTACAAGCAGCCTTGCTCCATTATCATCAACAAAATCCTGATACATCACGGTGCTGTCGCGGAAATGGTTGTCCAGACGGTTCATGACCGCGCGAAGGGCGGCCAGCATGGCCTCAACTCTTTCTCTGCTGATGCCACTGAGTGGATTAGAGCTGCGATTGCTCAGATAGTTGTGGTCCTGATGCGCGATGCGCTTGTTTCGGTGTTCTCGTGCGAACTCTGCCTCTGTGACTGCCACCGAACAAAGAGCTTGCACTTCTTGGGAGAGGACCGGGTCCGAGATGAGCGCAGGAAGCGATTGGATTGTTAGGTTTTTATTGCGTCCGGTTGCCGGCGGATCTGTCATTCTCGACACGCCAAGCAGAACGCTATCCCACAGCTCATCTTGAACGACCTTAAAGAACAGCCCGGCTGTGCGATTCATAAGCTGCACGGTGTCGGCGTCTGCGCCAAAGAGTTGGCGGTACTGTTGCCAGAGAATGTGAAGTTCAACGAGTTCTCGATAAAGCTCGTAGAAGCTGGCACCAAGCTCATCACCCATGGAGGTGATGTAGTCCGCTTTTACCTCATCCGCCGATCGCGTTGTCATCCGGTGTGCGCCCTAACTACTATTAGACCCCAGATCGAGGCGATAACACCGAGTGTTCATCAGCCCCGGACCACCCGTCAACCGAGCATTTCCTTCGCCGGATCAACGGCTTGGCCGGTGACGAACGCCTTCGGGGCCCGCACGCTGGAGCTGCGCATCTGCAGGGGACACGGCGGTATGAGTTATCAGGACGAAATGCAGTGATAACCGGGGACCGTCGCGGCGGGAGCCAGCCGCCGGACCTGCTGGACCAGGTTCGTCGCCAGCTGCGGGCAGGCACTGCAGGCGTGCTGAGCCCCCTGGCCCGGTGACGGCGTGGCCTAGCGCCTTCGCTTGGCCCGCGGGTGGGCCGCGTCGTAGACCTTGGCCAGGTGCTGGAAATCGAGGTGGGTGTAGATCTGGGTGGTGGCGATGTCGGCGTGGCCGAGCAGTTCCTGCACGCCGCGCAGGTCGCCGGAGGATTCCAGCACGTGGCTGGCGAAGCTGTGCCGCAGCATGTGCGGATGCACGTGCTTGAACAGGCCCTGGCGCATCGCCAGCTGGCGCACGCGCAGCTGCACCGCGCGCTGGCCGATGGGCCCGCCGCCGCGGCCGGGGAACACGAAGTCGTCGGCGCCTGCCCCGGTGGAGGCACGCCAGGCCTCCAGCGCGCGCCGCGCATGCGAGCCCACCGGCACGCTGCGCTGCTTGCCGCCCTTGCCGGTCACGGTGACGGTGCCGCCGGCGCCGAGGTCGCGCCAGCGCAGCGCGCACAGTTCGCTCAGGCGCAGGCCGGAGGAATAGAACAGCTCGAGCAGGGCGCGGTCGCGCAGCCCCAGGGGCGTGTCGGCAGGCACCTCCACCAGGCGCACGGCCTCGTCCACGTCCAGCACCTGCGGCAGCCGGCGCGGGGCCCGCGGCGCGCGCACGCCCGCGGCCGGATTGGCCGTGATGCGGCCGTGGCGCAGCAGCCAGGCGTAGTAGCTGCGGCAGGCCGACAGCCGGCGCTGCAGGCTGCGGGCCGAGAGGCCGCGGCGGTGCTCGTCGGCCACGAACCGGCGCAGGGCCGGCCCGTCCAGCGCGTGCGGGGCGCCGGCCTCCTGCGCGACGGCCCAGTCGCGCAGCGCGTCCAGGTCGCGCCGGTAGGCGTCGAGGGTGTGCGGCGACATCGCCCGCTCCACCCGCAGGTGCTCGAGGAAGGCTTCGATGCCGCTCACCGGGTCGGGGCCGTCGCGCATGCGTCCATGATGCGCGTGGAGCGGGCGGGGGGCCAGCCCGCGGGAGGGGCTGCCGCCCGCATGGCAGGTTCCCGGGAAGGGGTGCGCTGGCGGGTCAGTCGTCGAAGCGCTGCAGCGCCACCACCAGCGCCTCGCCCATCATGCGCAGGAACAGCGTGCCCATGCCGGGGTAGAAGCGGTTGGGGTCGTGGCTGCCGACGGCGACCAGGCCGGTGCCGGACAGCGGCAGCAGCGCGCTGGACTGCACCTCTTCCCGGCGCGCGCCGTACAGCACCGCGTTCTTCTCCGCCTGCAGGCGGCCGCACAGCGGCTCGCCGTCGCGCAGCGCGTCGCGGAAGGGCTCCAGCTCGGGCTCGCCCTCGGCGCGCACCTGCAGCCACTCGGCGTCTTCCATGCCGGCCACGGGGCGGAAGGAGACGATGCGCACCAGGTCGCCGTTGAAGTCCTCGGCCAGCGAGGCGGCCATCGCGCGCAGGGTGTCGGCGTAGCCCTGCTGGCGCATCAGCGACAGGGTCAGCTGGTGGGTGCGCACCGCCAGCCGCTCGTTGACCTGGGCGTTGGCCGACAGCTCGGCCAGCCGCCGCGACAGCTCGCGGTTCTTGTCGCGCAGCACCTCCAGCTGGTAGCTCGCCAGCGAGGCGGTGCGGCCGTCGTCGCGCGGCACCACCAGGCTCAGCGCCAGATCGGGGAAATGCTTGAGGAAGCCGGGGTTGCGCCGCAGCCAGGCCGCCACCTCGTGCGCGCCCAGCTTCTCCTGCCTGTCCTGGAGCTCGCTCATGCCTGCCATTCCCCCTCGAACACGAAAGCCGCCGGTCCGGCCATGATGACCCCGGCGCCGTCGGCGGGCCAGCGGATGTGCAGCTCGCCCCCGGGCAGCGCCACGATGGCCTCGCGCGCCAGGCGGCCGCGCCGCACCAGCGCCACCACCGCGGCGCAGGCGCCGCTGCCGCAGGCGAGGGTCTCGCCGACGCCGCGCTCGTACACGCGCAGGCGGATGCGGTCCGGCGCGAGCACCTGGGCGAAGCCGACGTTGCACGACTGCGGGAACGCCGGCGAGCGTTGCAGCGCCCGGCCGAGGCCGGCCACGTCCGCGGCCTCGACGTCGTCCACCTCGATCACCGCGTGCGGGTTGCCCATGGACACCGCGCCGAACACCACGCGGTGCCCGTCCACGTCGAGCGCGTACTCGGCCTGCGGCGCGGCGAAGCCGGCCAGTGGCACGTCGGCCGGCGCCAGCCGCGGCGCGCCCATCGCCACCGCGTAGCGGTCCGGACCCAGGCGCTGGACCTCGTGCGTGCCCGCCGGGCTGTCGACCACGAAGCGCTCGCCGCGGGCGGCGCCGTCGCGCACCAGCCAGGCGCCGATGCAGCGCGCGCCGTTGCCGCACTGCCCGGAGGGGCTGCCGTCGGAATTCCAGACGCGGTAGGCGGCCACCGCGCCGTCGGTGCGCGGCGGCTCGACGGTCAGGATCTGGTCGCAGCCGACGCCGGTGTGGCGATCGGCCAGGCGCGCGGCGAGCGCGGCGTCCGGCGGCGGCAGGCCGCCGCGCAGGTCGAGCACGACGAAGTCGTTGCCCGCGCCGTGCATCTTGCTGAAACGCAGTCGCTCAGCCATCCGTGCCGCCCGCGGACGCAGGCAGGTCGGCGCCGCCGGGGGGCGCGTCGGCGGGCGCGGTCGCCGCGTCTTCCGGCTCGGCGGTGGGCGGCGGCGGCGCGTCGGCCGGCGCGGGCACTTCCTGCTCCACGGGAACCGGCGCCTGCGGCATCACCAGCGGCCCCTTGTTGCCGCAGGCGGCCAGCAGCAGCGCGAGGACGGCGGCGGCGAACGGACGATGACGGGTGTTCATGCGCGGCAGTATAGCGAGCGCGCGGGAAGGTGCCGTGTTCGCGCGGTCACGCGCGCGGGCCCGCGCCGGGCGGTTCCGGCCGGCACCACAGCCAGGCGCCGACCACGGCCATGCAGGCCACGGGCAGCGCCACCATCCAGCCGCGGTGGGAAGGCACGGCTGCCATCACCGCCGCCACGCCGCCTTCGCCGCCACCGCCGCCGCCACCGCCGCCACCGCCACCGCCGTCGCCGCCACCGCCACCGCCACCGCCACCGCCACCGCCACCGTCGTCGTCGCCGTCGCCGTCGCCGTCGCCGT
>DASRYN010000085.1:0-7168 GCA_035687185.1 Pseudoxanthomonas sp.
CAGGTGCGGCCGGGTGGCCGGCGGTTCCGAAAGCCAGGCCAGCGCCTGCTCGGCCCGCGCGCGCGGCGGCAGCGCCTTGTCGAAGGGCTTCCAGCGGTCGGGGTGGTGGCCCTGGATCGGCGCCTCGCTGCCCGGCCAGAACATGGTGGCGCTGCGCAGCCCGGCCTTGCGGGCGCCGGTCCACAGCGGCTCGCCGCCCCACCAGCGGCCGTCGCCCACGGCCTCGCGGTCGCTCAGCTTGAACCCGCCCAGCGCCGCGTCCCACATGGTGTTGTGCACGATGCCGTGGCGGTCCGGGCGCAGCCCGGTGACCAGGGTGTAGTGGTTGGGGAAGGTGAGCGAGGGATAGGCCGGACGCATCCACCGGGCGCGCACGCCTGCGGCGGCCAGCCGGTCCAGCGTGGGCGTGTCGCCCCGGCCCAGGGCGTCGGCGCGCACGCCGTCGAAGGAGACCAGCAGCAGCGGCGTCGTGGCCGGCGGCGCGGTGGAAGCGGAACGGGGCGGCGTGGCCGAACAGGCGACCAGCGACAGCAGCAGGAAAAGGCAGGCGAGGCGGTACGGGAACAAGCGCATCGGCGGTACGGCGGCGGACGGGCGCGCCAGCTTGGCAGAGTCCGGTTCCCGCTGCATGACGGCCCCGCTTGACGGGTCGCCGGCGCGGCAGGATGCTGGCCCCGCCACTGGAGGACATTCGCATGAAGCTGCCGGCCTTCCCGCTGTCGCTTGCGGTTTTCCTCGCCGCTTCCGCCCTCGGTTCGGCACGGGCAGCGCCGGAACCGCCGCGCACCCAGGCGCCTGCCGCGACCTCCTCGCCCGCCGCGCCGGGACCCGCTACCCCCTTCGCCGAGCCTGATGCCGCGGACGGCCAGGACGCGGGCGACGGCACGTCCCCCGCGCGCCGCAGCCGGATGGTGGACGGCGACGACAATCGGCCCAGCTTCCGGCTTTCGGCGGCGTACCGCGTGGTGGAACGCGACCCTGCCGGCAAGGACACATGCCTCAAGGGCACCGGCAGCCGGCTGAAGCGGGATGCCGACGGCCATGCGGCCTGCACCATCGGTAATGGCCGTGTGTACGTTCCGGAGCGCTGACGTGCGCGCGGTCGCCACGGCGCTGATGCTGTCGGGCGGGCTGGCGTGGCCGGGCGTGGCCTCCGCCGGGGACGCGCGCTGCGAGGTGTGGGCGCGCGAACTGGCGTTCGCCGCATCGGTGGCTGCCCGCGACGCGGCGGCATTCGCCGGATACGTGCATCCGCAGGCGGTGTTCGCGGTCACCCGGCCGCAGCCGCTGCGCGGCTCCGACGCGATCGTCACCGCGTGGCGCGGCGTCATCGACGGCACCGCGGTGCGGCTGTGGTGGTATCCGGATCGCGTGAACGCGGGCGGCGAGGGGCTGGTGGCCTCCAGCGGGCCGGCGCTGTACCAGGATCCGGCCACCGGCGCCTACCGCACAGGGCGCTTCAGCTCGGTGTGGCAGCGCGACACGCAGGGCACCTGGCGCGTGGTGTTCGACGACGGCAGCGAACCGGTGCCGGCGGACGCCGCGCAGGTGGAGGCCTTCCACGCCGGTCGCCGCGAGGCCTGTCCACCGGCCTGACGCCCGCCTGAAGCGCGGGCCGCGGGCGGTGCCCTGTATGGCGCACCCGCGCTATAACGGGACGCAGGTATACGTGGGAGCCCGCGCCATGAACCTCAAACCGTTCCTGCCGTGGCTGCTGCTGGCCGCCGTCGCGCCCGGAACGGCGACGGCGCAGGTGCAGCCTTCGATCCAGCCGAACCGCTACGGCAGCCAGCCCGCGCCGCCGTCCAATGACGCACGCGCCGCCTACGAGCGGCAGCGCGAGGCGGCCGAGGCCGCGCAGCGGGGCCAGCGCGCCGCCAGCCGCCGTGCCGAGAACGACCGCTACGAGGTGGCCATCGACGCCAACCGCCGGCGCCTGGAGGCCGACCGCGCCCGCACCGAGCGCCTGCGCGCCGCGGCCCCGACGCCGGCCGAGTCCGAGCGCCTGCGCCAGGAGTTCGAGGAGCGCCGCCAGTCGTACGAACGCGAGCGCGAGGCGCTGGAGCGGCAGCGCGCGCAGGCGCAGCCCCAGCCCCAACCCTGAGCCGCGGCGGCGGCCGCGCGGCCCGCCCTGCGATAATGCCGGCATCTCCTTTCCTGGCAGACCGGCATGTCCGACCCGCGACACGATCCTTCCCGCGTCGTCCGCGCCCCGCGCGGCGACCGGCTCAATTGCCGCAGCTGGCTCACCGAAGCCCCGTTCCGCATGCTGCAGAACAACCTCGACCCCGAGGTGGCCGAGCGGCCCGGCGACCTGGTGGTGTACGGCGGCATCGGCCGCGCCGCGCGCGACTGGGCCTGTTTCGACGCCATCCTGGCCTCGCTGCGCGAGCTGGGCGACGACGAAACCCTGCTGGTGCAGTCGGGCAAGCCGGTGGGCGTGTTTCCCACCCATGCCGACGCGCCGCGCGTGCTGATCGCCAATTCCAACCTGGTGCCGCACTGGGCCACCTGGGAGCACTTCAACGAGCTGGACCGCAAGGGCCTGATGATGTACGGGCAGATGACCGCAGGCTCCTGGATATACATCGGCAGCCAGGGCATCGTGCAGGGGACCTACGAGACCTTCGTGGAAATGGGCCGCCAGCATTACGGCGGCAACCTGCGCGGCAAGTGGATCCTCACCGCGGGCCTGGGCGGCATGGGCGGCGCGCAGCCGCTGGCCGCATCGCTGGCCGGTGCGTGCTCGCTGAACATCGAATGCCAGCAGAGCCGCATCGACTTCCGCCTGAAGACGCGCTACGTGGACGAGCAGGCCAGCGACCTGGACGATGCGCTGGCCCGCATCGCCAGGTACACCGCCGCCGGCGAAGCCAAGTCGATCGCGCTGCTCGGCAACGCCGCCGAAGTCCTGCCGGAACTGGTGCGCCGCGGCGTGCGCCCGGACTGCGTCACCGACCAGACCAGCGCGCACGACCCGGTGCACGGCTACCTGCCGATCGGCTGGACGGTGGAGCAGTGGCTGGCCGAACAGAAGGCCAACCCGCAGCGCGTCCGCGACGAGGCGAAGAAGTCGATGCGCGTGCACGTGGAGGCGATGCTGGCCTTCCATGCGCAGGGCATCCCCACCGTGGACTACGGCAACAACATCCGGCAGATGGCCTTCGACGAAGGCTGCACGAACGCGTTCGATTTCCCCGGCTTCGTTCCCGCCTACGTGCGCCCGCTGTTCTGTCGCGGCGTTGGCCCGTTCCGCTGGGTGGCGCTGAGCGGTGATCCCGAAGACATCTACAAGACCGACGCCAAGGTGAAGGAACTGATCCCCGACGATCCGCACCTGCACAACTGGCTGGACATGGCGCGCGAGCGCATCAGCTTCCAGGGCCTGCCGGCGCGCATCTGCTGGGTCGGCCTGGGCCTGCGCCACAAGCTGGGCCTGGCCTTCAACGAAATGGTGCGCAACGGCGAACTGAAGGCGCCGGTGGTGATCGGCCGCGACCATCTGGATTCCGGTTCCGTCGCCTCGCCCAACCGCGAAACCGAGGCGATGAAGGATGGCAGCGATGCGGTGTCCGACTGGCCGCTGCTCAACGCCATGCTCAACGTCGCCGGCGGCGCCACCTGGGTGTCGCTGCATCATGGCGGCGGCGTCGGCATGGGCTATTCGCAGCACAGCGGCGTGGTCATTGTCTGCGACGGCAGCGAAGCGGCCGATCGGCGCATCGCCCGCGTGCTGTGGAACGACCCGGGCACCGGGGTGATGCGCCATGCCGACGCCGGCTACGACATCGCCAAGCAGTGCGCCAGGGAACAGGGGCTGAAGCTACCGATGTCCTGAGCGCGCGGCAGGCGGTCCATGTGCGCCTGATCGCCTGCCGCCTCGCGGGCCGCACCTCGTGCCCCGGGGCCTGAGGTTGCGCCAGGAACTCCGGCATCGCCTCGGCGATCCCGACGCCGTGGTTCCGGCGCGAAGTGCCCGGTGTCGAGGAGTGCACCTCGGCGGCGGGGCCGGGCCGCGGGTCGGCCCGGCGACCTTCGGGCCGCTGGCCCGGACTCACTGGTCCGGGATGTCCGGCTGCACCAGCAAGGCCAGCAGGGCCAGCGATTCCTGCCAGCCGAGGTAGCAGGCCTCGACCGGGATGACCTCGGGCAGGTTCTCCTGGGTGACGTGCATTTCGGTGCCGCAGAAGACCTTCCGCAGCACCACGGTGGTCACCATCTCGCCGGGCAGGTTGGGATCGTCGAAACGGTCGGTGTGGACGATGCGCTCGCCGGGCACCAGTTCCAGGTAGCGGCCGCCGAAGCTGTGGCCGTTGCCGGTGGAGAAGTTGCTGAAGCTCATGCGGTAGCTGCCGCCGACGCGGGCGTCCAGCTCGTGCACGGTGCAGGTGAAGCCGTGCGGCGGCAGCCACTTGGCCAGCGCGGCCGGGTCGAGGAAGGCGCGGTACACCTTCTCCGGGGGCGCGGCCAGCACGCGGTGCAGGCGGACGGTGCGATCGTTCGTGGTCATGCGTGGGTTCCTCGTCGGGTGGGTGGCAACGGCGCGCGTCAGCGTGCCAGTTCCAGGATCGGGGCGAAGCCGGCGTAGATCAGGCGGCGGCCGTCGAAGGGCATCGGGTTGGCGTCCGGGGCCAGGCGCGGGTCGTTCATGGCCGCGGCCATGCCGGCGTCGCGGGCGGCCTTGTCCGGCCATTCGATCCACGAGAACACCACGGTCTCGTCCTCGCGCGCCTGCACGGCGCGGTGGAAGTCGGTCTGTTCGCCGTGGGGCACGTCGTCCCCCCAGCATTCGACGATGCGGGTGGCGCCGTGCTCCAGGAACACGGCGTCGCCGGCGCGGGCATGGGCCAGGAACTCCTCCCGGCGGGCGGTGGGAACGGCAAGCACGAAACCATCGACGTAGGACATGGCGGTCTCCTCGTTGCGGCGCCGGGATGGCGCCTTCATCCCTGCGACGGGCGGGCGGGGCGCGGATCGACATCGCCGATCACGCCGCCGCGATGGCCCCGGCGCATACTGGCGGCACCGGCCCCGGAGTCCTCGCATGATCGAGATCCTGCCCGCGCCGCCCCAGGTGGCGGCCTTCCGCTTCGACGGCATGCTCACCGCCGACGACTACGACCGCTGCATCGCCGAGATCGAGGCGCGGCTGTCGCGCCATCCGCGCATCGGCCTGTACTGCGACATGCGCGGCTTTTCCGGCATCACGCCGCCGGCGCTGGCGCGCGACCTGCGCTATTCGCTGGGCAAGATCGGCGAATACCACCGCTTCGCCCGCGGCGCGATCGTGACCGGGCAGGCCTGGCTGGGCGCCGTGTCCGAGTTCGCCGGCCGCTTCTTCCCGCAGACCGAGATCCGCGCCTTCGCCGCGGACGAGGCCGCGCAGGCGATGGCATGGGTCGCGGCGGTCGAGCCCGGCGCCGCGCCGGGATGAGCCCGCGCCGCCCGGCGGCGCGGCCGCCGCGGACCGGTTACGCTGTCGCCACCGCCTGAACGGGGAACGACCATGGACATCGAGATCCGCTACCTCGGCTGGGCCATCGTCCTCGGCCTGGTGCAGCTGTTGCTGGCCAGCCTGCTGGTGACGCGCCTGCGCGGCCTGGCGTGGAATGCCGGTCCGCGCGACCGCGACAACGGCCCGGCCCCGGGCGTGGCCGGGCGCGCCGAGCGCGCCTTGCGCAACTTCCTGGAGACCTTCCCGTTCTTCGCCGCGGCGGTGCTGGGCGCGGCGGCGGCCGGGCGCACCGACGCGCTCACCGCGCTGGGCGTGCAGCTCTACCTCTGGGCCCGCGTGGCCTACGTGCCGCTGTACCTGGCCGGCGTCCCCTACCTGCGCTCGCTGGTGTGGGGCGCGTCGATGGCCGGGCTGTTGCTGGTGCTGCGCGCGCTGCTCTGAGCCGCGTTCACTCGGCATTTGTGACGCCGGGGGCGGCTGCGCCTAGACTGGCCTGCCGCAGCCCCGGCTGCAGCCGTCCGCGCCACGCCCGATGCCGATGTTCCGCCGTTGCCTGATCCTGCTCTGCCTGGCGGCGCTGTCCGCCTGCCGCGCCGACCCGCCGCCGGCACCCCCGCAGGACCAGGCGCAGACGCAGACGGTGGCCACGCCCGAGGACGGCGGCGCGGTCAGCCGCGCGCCGCTGGACCCGGCCGCCGCCCCGGCGCCGGCACCCGCCGCGCCGCCGAAGGCGCGGGCGGCGGACTGGTCGCCGATGGAGCTGGCCTCCGGCCAGGCCTGGATCTCCTGCCGGCTGGACTACCGCGAAGGCGACGGCGAGCAGGTGACCTCGCCCAGCCGCGCCAACCTTCGCCACCTGATCGAGCCCTGCCGCAAGAGCGAGGTGCTGCGCCTGCGCTACCGCGGCAAGATCGCCAGCGACTTCACCGCGCTGGTGGAGCGGGTCACGCGCGTGGCCGACTCGCTCGGGGTGGCCAGCCGCGTGCTGGACCTGGATTCCACCGGCGGCCAGGTGGAGGACGCCATCCGCGCCGGCGACTGGATCGGCGGCTCGCGCTGGACGCTGTGGGTGCGCGAGGACTCCCTGTGCCACAGTGCCTGCGTGTTCGTGCTCGCCGGCGGCGACAGCCGCATGATCGCCGGGCGCGTGGGCATCCACCGCATCATCCGCCTCAGCTCCACCGCCACCAACCGCGTGGAACTGAACACCGAGCTGCAGGCCGTCTACGCCACGGTGCGCGAGTACCTGGAGCGCAACGGCGCCTCGCCGCTGCTGGCCGACGTGATGAAGACCGTGCCCAACCGCAGCCTGCGCCTGCTCACCGCCGAGGAGCTGCGCATCTACGGCCTGGACGGCAACAACGCCGCCCAGGACGACCTGGACCGCGTGCGCCTGCTGGACAAGTGCGGCGAGGACTTCATGCGCCGGCGCGACGCCTGGGTGCGCGCCTTCGACGACCAGTGCCGCGCCGGCGAGCTTCGCGTGCACGCGCTCAACGCCTGCGGCCTGCAGCTGCGCAGCGATTTCGGCTTCCCGGACGACGACTGCCCGGCGGAGAGCCCGCTGGCCGAGTTCAACGCCGTGCCGCACGCGCTGCCCGCGCCCGAGACGCCGGAGGACCCGTCCGAGGTGGACGCGGCCACCGGCTCGGCCTCGACCGGCGACGCCGCGGCGCCTGCGGCGGGCGCCGCCGCGGCCGGCGCCGAGGGCTG
>DASRYN010000086.1:0-4272 GCA_035687185.1 Pseudoxanthomonas sp.
CCTGCCGCTGCGCACCGTGGGCCTGGACGGCGATCCGTCCGCCGCGGCCGGGCAGGCCCACCAGGTGGTGCACGACCAGTGCGCGCGCGTGCCCGACGGCGCGGCCTGCGATGCCTGGCGCCGCTACGCGCGCGAGGCCGAGTCGCGCTGGCGCTTCGCCCATCCCGACAACGCGCAGCGCCGGCGCGGGGAATACGAGCGGCTGGCCCGCGTCGTGGTCGAGAGCGCCTGCGGCGGCTGAAGCTCAGCCCGACCAGGGCACGCTCAGTCCCACGGCCAGCAGGAACAGCGCGAACACGCGGCGCAGCGCCGGCCCGCTGAGCCGGTGCGCCAGCCGCGTGCCCCAGGGCGCGGCCAGCACCGAAGCCGCCGCCACGCCCACCGCGGCGGGCAGGTAGACGTAGCCCACCGCATGTTGCGGCAGCGCTCCCGGCGGGGCGTGCAGCGCGTAACCCAGCGCGCTGGCCAGGCCGATGGCCACGCCGCAGGCGCTGGACGTGCCCACCGCGCGCACCGGCACCACGCCGCGCCACACCAGCAGCGGCACCGTCATGCTGCCGCCGCCGATGCCGACCACGGCCGAGAGCGCGCCGATGCCGCCGCCGGCCGCCGTCATCGGCCACCCGCGCGGTGCCGGGACCGGGCTGCCGTCAACCGGCGCGCGGCTGCGGCCGAAGCCGATCTGCCACGCCGCCAGCAGGCAGTAGCCGGCCACGGTCCAGCGCAGCACCGCGTCGTCCAGCGCGACCGCCAGGCCGCTGCCCAGCCAGCCACCGAGCAGCAGCCCGGGCACCATCCACGCCACCGTCGGCCACAGCACGCTGCCGCGCCGCGCATGCGCGCGTGCCGACGAGGCGGCGGTCAGCACGATGCTGGCCAGCGAACTGGCCAGCGCCGCATGCATGGCCTGCGCCTGCGGCACCCCGAACCACGGCAGCAGCCACGCCAGCGCGGCGACGAGCACCAGCCCGCCGCCCACGCCCAGCAGGCCGGCGAGGACGCCGGCGACCACGCCCAGCAGCGGGAACAGCGCGAACGACAGCGGCGACACCGGGCAATCCTCGTGCGAAGCGCCGGTCGCGTGCGGGCGCCGCGTGGCCGCCTCGTCACGGCCATTCAGGCGCGTTGGGTATATTCGACCGCATGTCGCGTCCGGCCACCATCCCGTCACTGCAACGCCTGCGCCGCCCGCTGCTGGCGCTGCTGCTGGCCCTGCCCGCCTCGCCGCTGGCCGCGCAGGGCGCGCCGGCCGATGCTGCGCGCGACGCGGCCATGCGCGAGGCCATCGCCGCCGCGCAGCGCGGCCAGCTGGACCCGGCCCGCGCACAGGCCCTGCGCGACGATCCGCGCTGGCCGTGGCTGGAATTCGCCCGGCTTTCGCGCAATCCCGACAACGCCGACCCGGCGCAGGTACGCGCCTTCCTGCAGCGCCACGACGGCCAGGCCGCCGCGGCGGCGCTGCGGACGGTCTGGCTGGCGTCGCTGGCGCGGCGCGAACGCTGGGACGAACTGCTGGCCGACTGGCGCCCGGTCGAAGACCCCGGCCTGCGCTGCGCGCGCCTGAACGCGCTGCAGGCGCTGGGCCGCGCCGACGCGGCATGGACGACCGAGGCGCAGGCGCTGTGGCGCAGCGGCCAGTCGCGACCCGACGCCTGCGATGCGACCTTCGCCACCCTGGCCGCGCGCGGCGGCCTGGACGACGCGCTGCGCTGGGAACGCTTCGACCTGGCCGTGGCCGCGAACGAGCCCGGCGTCGCACGCGCGGCCACGCGCGGACTGGAGGCCGGCGCGCGTGCCTTGGCGGACGACTACCTCGCCTTCCTGCAGGCGCCGCACGCGCGCGCCGTGCAGTGGCCGCACGACGCGCGCAGCCGCAAGGTCGCCGCCGCCGGGCTGGCGCGGCTGGCGCGCAACGATCCCGGCGCGGCCGAGCGCATGCTCGCGCAGCTGGGCCCGGCGCTGCAGCTCGGCGAGGCCGAGCGCGGCCAGGTGCTGTACCAGGTGGCGCTGTGGACGGTGGCCTCCTACCTGCCCGACTCGGCGCGGCGGCTGGCGGCGGTGCCCGAATCGGCCTACGACGAGCGCCTGCACGAGTGGCGGGTGCGCGAGGCCATGGCCCGCGGCGACTGGCAGGCCGCGCTGGCGGCGCTGCGGCGGATGCCGCCGACGCAGCGCGAGGATTCGCGCTGGCGCTGGTTCGAGGCGCGCATGCTGGAGAAGACCGGCCGCCAGGCCGAGGCGCAGGCGCTGCTGCGGCAGGCCGCGCGCGCGGCCACCTTCCACGGCTTCCTCGCTGCCGACCGCCTGCGCCAGCCCTACGCGCTGTGCCCCTGGCAGCCGGCCGAGCCGGCCGGGCTGCGCGCCGAGGTCGCGCGCGACCCGGCGCTGGTGCGCGCGCTGGCGCTGTACCGCATCGACCAGCCGGGCTGGGCCGTGCGCGAGTGGAACGACGCGCTGGGCCGCTTCGACGACGCCCGGCGCCGCATCGCGGTGGCGCTGGCCCAGGAACAGGGCTGGTTCGACCGCGCGGTGTTCTCGCTGGGCAAGCAGCCGGAGGAACAGCGGCTGTACACGCTGCGCTTCCCGCTGCACCACGACGCCGACATCCGCGCCGCCGCGCGCCGCCACGACCTGGACCCGGCCTGGATCGCCGCCGAGATCCGCGCCGAGAGCATCTTCAACCCCAATGCCCGCTCGGGCGCCAATGCGCGCGGGCTGATGCAACTGCTGCCGTCCACCGCCGCCGCGGTGGCGCGGCGCACCGGCCTGCCCTACGCGGGCGCCGAGAGCCTGTACGACTCGTCCACCAACATCGCGCTGGGCACGGCCTACCTGCGCGAGATGGAGGACAAGTACGGCGCCACCTACGTGGCCATCGCCGCCTACAACGCCGGTCCCACCCCGGTGGCGCGCTGGATGTCGCAGCGTCCTTCGCACGACCCGGACCTGTGGATCGAGACCATCAGCTACAAGGAGACCCGCGACTACGTCGCCCGGGTGCTGGCCTTCAGCGTGATCTACGACTGGCGGCTCAACGGCGACGCGCTCCCGGTGAGCGAGCGCATGCTCGGCCGCACCGGCGGCGCGCGCAAGGCGTTCGCCTGCCCGGGCCCGGCGTCCTAGCGGGGGGGCGCATGGACACCTACCTGGTCGGCGGCGCCATCCGCGACGAGTTGCTCGGCCTGCCGGCGGGCGACCGCGACTGGGTCGTGGTCGGGGCCACGCCGGAGCAGATGCTGGGCCTGGGCTTCCGCGCGGTGGGCCGCGACTTCCCGGTGTTCCTGCACCCGGAGACCGGCGAGGAGCACGCGCTGGCGCGCACCGAACGCAAGAGCGGGCGCGGCCACCGCGGCTTCGTGGTCGACGCCCATCCGTCGGTGACCCTGGAGCAGGACCTGCAGCGGCGCGACTTCACCGTCAACGCCATCGCCCGCGCCGCCGACGGCCGCCTGGTCGATCCCTACGGCGGCACCGAGGACATCCGCCGCCGCGTGCTGCGCCACGTCGGCCCGGCCTTCGCCGAGGACCCGCTGCGGGTGCTGCGCGCGGCGCGGTTCATGGCGCGGCTGGCGCCGCTGGGCTTCCAGGTGGCGCCGGAGACGCTGGCGCTGATGCGGGAGATGGTCGCCGGCGGCGAGCTGGACACGCTGGTGCCCGAGCGCGTGTGGCAGGAGCTGCGCCGGGCGCTGGCGGCGCCGCGGCCCTCCGCGTTCCTGGCCACGCTGCGCGCCTGCGGCGCGCTGGCCGCGGTGCTGCCCGAGGTGGACGCGCTGTACGGCGTGCCGCAGCGGGCCGAGTTCCATCCCGAGGTCGACACCGGCCGCCACCAGGAACTGGTCAGCGACATGGCCGCGCGGCTGGCGCCGGGCGACGACCTGGTCGGCTTCGCCGCGCTCACCCACGACCTCGGCAAGGCGCTCACCCCGCAGCGCGTGCTGCCGCGCCACATCGGCCACGAACAGGCCGGTCTGGCGCCGCTGGCCGCGCTGTGCGAGCGCCTGCGGGTGCCGCAGGAACACCGCCGCCTGGCCGAGGCCGTGTGCCGCGAACACCTCAACGTGCACCGGCTGGGCGAACTGCGCGACCGCACCGTGTACGAGCTGCTCGAGCGCTGCGATGCGTTCCGCCGTCCGGAGCGGGTGCCGCGCATCGCACTGGCGTGCGAGGCCGACAAGCGCGGCCGACTGGGCAGCGCGGAGGCCGACTACCCGCAGGGTGCCGAACTGCGCCGCCTGCACGCCGCCGCCCTGGCGGTCAGCGCGCGCGACCTGG
>DASRYN010000087.1:0-26450 GCA_035687185.1 Pseudoxanthomonas sp.
GCGGCGGCGCCGGTCGCAGCCGCGGGCGATCCGGCAGGACGCCGCGAGGCCGGCCCTACAGCTGCTTCAGGTCGAGCCGTCGCAGCTGCGGCGCCTTCAATGCCGTCACCCCGACCACGCCCAGGGTGACGAAGCCGCCGAGCACCACCGCCGGCACCAGGCCCAGCAGCCGCGCCATCGAACCGGCGTAGAACGCGCCCAGCTCGTTGGACGAGCCGATGAAGATGCCGTTGATCGAGGCCACGCGGCCGCGCATGCCATCGGGCGTGACCAGCTGCATGATGGTCGAGCGCAACACCACCGACACGCCGTCGCACACGCCCGACAGCAGCAGGAACAGCGCCGAAAGCCAGAAGTGCCGCGACAGCCCGAAGCCGATGATGCACAGGCCGAAGCCGGCCACCGCGCACAGCAGCAGCCGGCCGGCATGCCGGCCCGGCGGCCTGCGCGCCAGCACGATGCCCACCGCCACCGCGCCCAGTGCCGGCGCGCCGCGCAGGATCCCCAGGCCCTCGGGGCCATAGTGCAGGATCTCCTGGATGAAGGCCGGTGCCAGCGAGATCGCGCCGCCGAACAGCACGGCGAACAGGTCCAGCGCCTGCGCGCCCAGCATGACCTGGTTGCCGAACACGAAGCGCAGGCCCTGGCCGATGCTGGCGAACACCGGCGCGCGCGGCCCTTCCGCGCGCGGCTCGTCCACGCGCAGGGCCAGGAGCACTGCGCCGGCCACCAGTGCCAGCGCCGCCGCCGTCGCGTAGGCCGTGGTCTTGCCCGCCCAGCCGACGATGGCGCCGCCGAGCGCCGGGCCGCAGACCATCGCCGCCTGGAAGGCCACGCTGCCGGTGCTGGCGCCGCGCGCGAACTGCTCGCGGCGCAGCACCTGCGCGAACAGCGCGGTGTACACCGGGGTGAGGAAGGCGCGGGCCAGGCCGGTGAGGACGATGGCCGCGTAGATCGGCCAGGTCGCGCCGGGCGCCAGGCGGCCGGCGGCGATCAGCGCCAGCAGCGCCGCGGTCGCGCACAGGCCGGCGCAGGCCGCCGCGCCCAGCCGCCGTTTCGGCAGGTGGTCCACCAGATAGCCGGCGAACAGCGCCGTGGCGATGTACGGCAGCACCTCCGCCAGGCCGATCAGGCCCAGCGCGAACGGGTTGCGGGTCAGCTCGTAGACGTGCCAGCCGACGGTGACCGCGACGATCTGGTAGGACAGGATCGCGCTCAGCCGGTAGCCCAGCAGCACCCGGAAGCCGCGCTCGCGCAGCGGCGGCGGGATCGCGGCCGCGGGCCGGGCCGGTTCCACCTCAGGCCTGGCTGCGCGCGGTGTCGCGGATGAAGCCCAGCAGCGCGGCCAGGCCGTTGCTGCGGGTCGGCGACAGGTGCCGGGCCAGGCCGATGTCGGCGATGTACTCCGGCTCGGTGGCCAGGATCTCCGCGGCCGGGCGGCCGGAGTACACCCGCAGCGCCAGGTAGATCAGCCCGGAGACGATGGCCGAGTCGCTGACGGCGTGGAAGTCCAGCCGCTCGCGGTTGCCCTGCGGCACGATCCACACCATCGACTGGCAGCCGTGCAGGCGGTGCTCCTCGGTCTTCCACTGCTCGGGGAAGGGCGGCAGCTTGCGGCCCAGGTCGATGAGGTACTGGTAGCGCTCGGACCAGTCCGCGAAGAAGGCGAACTCGTCGCGGATGGCGGCCTGCGCCTCGGCGGCGGTGGGCTCGAGCGGGAAGGGGGTGTCGGTCACGGGTTTCGGTTCGCGGTGGCGGTGGGGGTTCCTGCGGGGGGGGGCGCCGTTCCGGGCTCAGCCGCGCTTCCAGCGCACGCCCTGCGGCGTGTCCTCCAGCAGGATGCCCTCGGCGGCGAGCTGGTCGCGGATCGCGTCGGCGCGGGCGAAGTCGCGCGCCTTCTTGGCCGCGGCGCGCTCGTCCACCAGCGCCTGGATGCGCGCGTCGTCGTCGCCGGAGGCGCCGCGGTTGAACCACGCTTCCGGCGCCTGCTGCAGCAGGCCCAGCGCCAGCCCGGCGCCGAGCAGCTCGCTCTTCAGCCGCACCTTCTCGGCCGCGTCGTCGGCCCTGCGCGCCTCGCCGGCGATCCGCGCCAGCTCGGCCAGCGCCTGCGGCGTGTTGAGGTCGTCCTCCAGCGCGTCCTCGACCGCCAGCGGGATCGCGGGCGCGACCTCCACCGCGGCCAGGTCGCGCAGCGTGCCGTACAGGCGGTCCAGGGTGCGGACCGACTGTTCGATCAGCGCGTCGTTCCACTCCAGCGGCTGCCGGTAGTGGGCCGAGAGCAGGGCGTAGCGCAGCGCCTCCGGCGGGTGCCGGCGCACCAGGTCGTGCACCTTCTCGATGTTGCCCAGCGACTTGCTCATCTTCGCGCCGCCGAAGTTGAGCATGCCGTTGTGCAGCCAGAACCGCGCGAACGGCGCGCCGCCGTGGGCGCACTCGCTCTGCGCGATCTCGTTCTCGTGGTGCGGGAACTGCAGGTCCACACCGCCGGCGTGGATGTCGATGGTCCGGCCCAGGTGCGCGCCGGCCATGGCCGAGCACTCGATGTGCCAGCCCGGGCGGCCGCGGCCCCAGGGCGAGTCCCAGCCCGGCAGGCCCTCGGGGGAGGGCTTCCACAGCACGAAGTCGCCGGGGTCGCGCTTGTACGGGGCCACCTCGACGCGGGCGCCGGCCAGCATCTCCTCCGGGTCGCGCCGGGACAGCTTGCCGTAGCCGGGGAAGCTGCCCACCGCGAACAGCACGTGGCCCTCGGCGGCGTAGGCGTGGCCGGCTTCGATCAGCCGCCCGATCATCGCGACCATCTGCGCGATGTGGCCGGTGGCGGTGGGCTCCAGGTCCGGGCCGAAGGCCCCGTCCACGCCCAGGGCCGCCATGTCCTCGCGGTAGGCGTCGGCGAAGCGGCCGGTGATGGCCGAGATCGGCACGCCCTGCTCGGCGGCTGCGGCGTTGATCTTGTCGTCCACGTCGGTGATGTTGCGCGCGTACTTCAGCGCGCCGTGGCGCCGGCGCAGCAGCGCCGCCAGCACGCCGAACACCACCGGCCCGCGCGCGTTGCCGATGTGCACGTAGTTGTAGACCGTCGGACCGCACAGGTACATGGTCGGGCAGTCGGGGTCGAGCGGGACGAAGGGCT
Source organism: Pseudoxanthomonas sp. (assembly GCA_035687185.1). Classification (GTDB taxonomy): domain Bacteria; phylum Pseudomonadota; class Gammaproteobacteria; order Xanthomonadales; family Xanthomonadaceae; genus Pseudoxanthomonas. Next base: position 3,131 of record DASRYN010000087.1, read on the forward strand.
CGACCTGGCGCGTCAGGCTGTTGTACAGGCGCAGGGGCATCGGTGGCGGCGGCAGCGGGAGGCGAGCCGGCGATTCTAGCGCGCGGCCCGCGGTGCCGGCCGCCGCCGCGCGGCGGAAGGCGCGGCGCGGTCGCGCCGGCCGCTCCGCGGGCAGGGTACGGTTCAGCCGCCTGCAAGCCGTGCGGCCTAAACTGGCGGCTTGCATTTCCGCCTCCGGTACCGAATGCGCCACCTCCTGAAATTCTCCCTGCTGGGCCTGGCCTGCTGCGCGGCGCGGCCCGCGCTGGCCCAGGAGAGGCAGGAGGGGCAGGGCGGCCCGCAGATCCGCGTGGTGCCGGTGGAGAACGTCAAGATCGACTACGCCCAGGTGCTGCGCGTCCAGCCGGTCTACCAGACCCTGCGCGCCACCCGCACCGAGGAGCGCTGCGATCCCGAGCCGCCCCCGCCGCCCAGCCGCCCGGCCCGCGACGCGGCGGACGAAGGCGTGTTCTCGCGCATGCTCGATTCGGTCAAGGAAGCCTTCGGCCGCGGGGAGCAGGCGCCGCCGCCGCAGCCGGCGCCGCCGCCGCGCCGGGAAAACTGCCGGCTGGTGCAGGTGGACCGCGAGTTCCAGCGTCCCATCGCCTACGACGTGGACTACGTCTACAAGGGCACCAAGTACCGCTCGCGCCTGGCCGAGGACCCGGGCAACCGCCTGCGCATCCGCGTCTCGGTGACGCCCTACGTGCCCGAGGCGCAGGCGCGCAACCCCTGACGCGGCCGGGCTTGCGCCCCGCACGCGCGCGTGCGAGGATGCGCGGCCGATGAACACCGACCTGCAGCCGCACGCCGCCAGCGCCGCCCGGATGGCCTCCGGGATGACCTCGCGCGCGCGCCGACCGGAAGCCCACCTTCCTGCTGGGTGACCGGAGCGTCGTGCTGTCCGCCGAAAACCCAGCCCCAGGCTGGGTTTTTTCGTTTCCGGCCCGGGGAAAAGTTTCAACCGCAAGAAAAGCCGCTCCACGCAGCGCCCGCGCCGGGCCCACCACCGCAAGGAACGATCGATGCCCAAGCACTTCCTCAACACCCAGGACTGGAGCCGTCCCGAGCTGGACGCGCTGCTGACCCAGGCCGCGCTGTTCAAGCGCAACCGGCTGGGCAGCGAGCTCAAGGGCAAGTCGATCGCACTGGTCTTCTTCAACCCGTCCATGCGCACCCGCACCAGTTTCGAGCTGGGCGCCTTCCAGCTGGGCGGGCACGCCATCGTGCTGCAGCCGGGCAAGGACGCCTGGCCGATCGAGTTCGACCTGGGCACGGTGATGGACGGCGACACCGAGGAGCACATCGCCGAGGTGGCGCGGGTGCTGGCCCGCTACGTCGACCTGATCGGCGTGCGCGCCTTCCCCAAGTTCAAGGACTGGGCCTACGACCGCGAGGACCGTGTGCTCAACGCCTTCGCCCGGTACTCCACCGTGCCGGTGATCAACATGGAGACGATCACCCATCCCTGCCAGGAGCTGGCGCACGCGCTGGCGCTGCAGGAGCGCTTCGGCACCACCGACCTGCGCGGCAGGAAGTACGTGCTGACCTGGACCTACCACCCCAAGCCGCTGAACACCGCGGTGGCCAACTCGGCGCTGACCATCGCCACCCGCCTGGGCATGGACGTGACCCTGCTGTGCCCCACGCCCGAGTACGTGCTCGACGAGCGCTACATCGGCTGGGCGCACCGGAACGTCGCCGAGAGCGGCGGCTCGTTCCGCATCAGCCACGACATCGAGGAGTCCTACCGCGGCGCCGACGTGGTCTACGCCAAGAGCTGGGGTGCGCTGCCTTACTTCGGCAACTGGGAGCCGGAGAAGCCGATCCGCGACCGCTTCCAGCACTTCATCGTCGACGAGCAGAAGATGGCGCTGACCAACGACGGCGTGTTCAGCCACTGCCTGCCGCTGCGCCGCAACGTCAAGGCGACCGATGCGGTGATGGACTCGCCCAACTGCATCGCCATCGAGGAAGCCGAGAACCGCCTGCACGTGCAGAAGGCGGTCATGGCCGCGCTGGTGCGCTGAGCCGCGGACCCGGACCAATCCCACAGCATTCCCCACGGACCTTCCCATGAGCAACCCGAACGACTCCCGCGACATCGTCCTGGCCTTCTCCGGCGGCCTGGACACCAGCTTCTGCATCCCCTACCTGAAGGAGCAGGGCTGGAACGTGCACACCGTGTTCGCCGACACCGGCGGCGTGGACGCCGAGGAGCGCGCCTACATCGAGCAGCGCGCGGCCGACCTGGGCGTGGCCAGCCACGTCACCGTGGACGGCGGCGCGGCCATCTGGGAGGGCTTCGTCAAGCCGTTCGTCTGGGCCGGCGAGGGCTACCAGGGCCAGTACCCGTTGCTGGTCTCCGACCGCTACCTGATCGTCGACGCGGCGCTGGCGCGCGCGGCCGAGCTGGGCACCAACGCCATCGCCCACGGCTGCACCGGCATGGGCAACGACCAGGTGCGCTTCGACCTGGCGGTCAAGGCGCAGGGCGATTACCGCATCGTGGCGCCGATCCGCGAGATCCAGAAGCAGCACACCCAGACCCGCGCCTACGAGCAGAAGTACCTGGAGGAGCGCGGCTACGAGGTGCGCGCCAAGCAGAAGAGCTACACCATCAACGAGAACCTGCTGGGCGTGACCATGTCCGGCGGCGAGATCGACAAGTGGGAAGCCCCGGGCGAGGGCGCGCGCGGCTGGTGCGCGCCGCGCAGCGCATGGCCGGCCGAGCCGCTGACCGCGACCCTGAAGTTCGTCAACGGCGAGGCGGTGGAGCTGGACGGCAGGCCGATGGAGGGCGCGCGCCTGCTGGCGCGGCTGAACACCATGTTCGCCCAGTACGGCGTCGGCCGCGGCATGTACACCGGCGATACCGTGATCGGGCTGAAGGGCCGCATCGTGTTCGAGGCGCCGGGCCTGACCGCGCTGCTGGTCGCGCACCGCGCGCTGGAGGAGGCGGTGCTGAGCAAGCACCAGAACCGGTTCAAGCCCGAGGTCGCGCGCAAGTGGGTGGAGCTGGTCTACGAGGGCTTCTTCCACGACCCGCTCAAGGCCGACCTGGAGGCCTTCCTGGCGTCGTCCCAGGCCAAGGTCGACGGCGAGGTGGTGCTGGAGACCCGCGGCGGCCGCGTGGACGCGGTGGCGATCCGCTCGCCGCACATCCTCAACGCCAAGGGCGCCACCTATGCCCAGTCGGCCGACTGGGGCGTGGAGGAGGCCGAGGGCTTCATCAAGCTGTTCGGCATGAGCAGCACGCTGTGGGCCGAGGTCAACCGCTGAGCCGGGCACGCGAAAGGACTGCGCCAGCCATGGACACCCTGCGCATCAGCACCGACCGCGACGAGCTGGACGTGGACGTGATCCACCGCTTCCTCTCGCAGGAGGCGTACTGGAGCCGCGGCATCCCGCGCGCGACGGTGGAGCGGGCCATCGCCGGCTCGCTGTGCTTCGGCGGCTACCTCGACGGCGAGGGCCAGGTGGCGTTCGCGCGGGTCACCACCGACGGCGCGACCTTCGGCTACCTGGCCGACGTGTTCGTGCTGCCGTCGCAGCGCGGGCGGGGCTTCGGCAAGCAGCTGATGGACGCGGTGATGGCCCATCCGCAGCTCCAGGGCCTGCGCCGCTTCATGCTCGCCACCAGCGATGCCCACGGCCTGTACGCGCAGTACGGCTTCGCCGCGCCCGCCAGGCCGGAGACGCTGATGGAGATCCTGCGCCCCGACATCTACCAGGCCGCCCCGGCCCGCTGACCCCGATGACCGACCTGCTCGAATCCACCCTCGCGCACCTGGACCGGCTGGTGTCCTTCGACACCCGCAACCCGCCGCGCGCCATCGCGCCGGCGGGCGGCATCTTCGACTACCTGCGCGCGCACCTGCCCGGGTTCCGCGTGGAGGTGGTCGACCACGGCGCCGGCGCGGTCAGCCTGTACGCCGTGCGCGGCCGGCCGCGGTACCTGTTCAACGTGCACCTGGACACGGTGCCGGACTCGCCGCACTGGAGCGCGGACCCGCACGCGATGCGCCGCCTGGACGACCGCGTGGTCGGCCTGGGCGTGTGCGACATCAAGGGCGCGGCCGCCGCGCTGCTGGCCGCGGCCAACGCCGGCGACGGGGATGCGGCGTTCCTGTTCTCCTCGGACGAGGAGGCCAACGACCCGCGCTGCATCGCCGCGTTCCTGGCCCGCGGCATCCCCTACGAGGCGGTACTGGTGGCCGAGCCGACGATGGGCGAGGCGGTGCTGGCGCACCGCGGCATCTCCTCGGTGCTGGTGCGGTTCCAGGGCCGGGCGGGGCATGCCTCCGGGCCGCAGGACGCGGCGGCCAGCGCGCTGCACCAGGCGGTGCGCTGGGGCGCGCGCGCCCTGGACCACGTGCAGTCGCTGGCGCACGCGCGCTTCGGCGGCCTGACCGGCCTGCGCTTCAACATCGGCCGCATCGAGGGCGGCATCAAGGCGAACATGATCGCGCCGGAGGCCGAGCTGCGCTTCGGCTTCCGCCCGCTGCCGTCGATGGACATCGACCGGCTGCTGGCCACCTTCGCCGGTTTGGCCGAGCCGGCGGCCGCGCATTTCGAGGAAACCTTCCGCGGGCCGAGCCTGCCGTCCGGCGACGTCGCCCGCGCGGAGGAACGGCGCCTGGCCGCGCGCGACGTGGCCGACGCGCTGGAGCTGCCGGTGGGCAACGCGGTCGACTTCTGGACCGAGGCCTCGCTGTTCTCCGCCGCGGGCTACACCGCGCTGGTGTACGGCCCCGGCGACATCGCCCAGGCGCATACGGCCGACGAGTTCGTCACGCTGGAGCAGCTGCGGCGCTACGCCGGATCCGTCCACCGCATCATCAACGGCGCGCGCTGACGCGCCGCTCCCCACCTCTTTCCCGCGACCCTTCCATGCAAGCCCACCAGCAGACCCGCCAGACCATCGTCCGCCTGCTCTCGAGCATGGCCAGCGCCAAGGAGATCAGCCAGTACCTCAAGCGCTTCTCCCAGCTGGACGCCAAGCGTTTCGCCGTGGTCAAGGTCGGCGGCGCGGTGCTGCGCGACGACCTGGACGCGCTGACCTCCTCGCTGGCCTTCCTGCAGGAGGTGGGGCTGACGCCCATCGTGGTGCACGGCGCCGGCCCGCAGCTGGACGAGGAACTTGCCGCGGCCGGCATCGGGAAGAAGACCGTCAACGGCCTGCGCGTGACCACGCCCGAGGCGCTGGCCATCGTGCGCCGGGTGTTCCAGGCCTCCAACCTGCGCCTGGTCGAGGCCCTGCAGCAGGCCGGTGCGCGCGCCACCTCCATCACCGGCGGGGTGTTCGAGGCCGACTACCTGGACCGCGACACCTACGGCCTGGTGGGCGAGGTGAAGGCGGTCAACCTGGCGCCGATCGAGGCCAGCCTGCAGGCCGGCTCCATCCCGGTCATCGCCAGCCTGGGCGAGACCCCCGGCGGCCAGATCCTCAACGTCAACGCGGACTTCTCGGCCAACGAGCTGGTGCAGGTGCTGCAGCCGTACAAGATCATCTTCCTCACCGGCACCGGCGGCCTGCTGGACGAGCAGGGGCGGGTGATCGACTCGATCAACCTGTCCACCGAGTACGAGCACCTGATGGCGCAGCCGTGGATCAACGGCGGCATGCGGGTGAAGATCGAGCAGATCAAGGACCTGCTGGACAGGCTGCCGCTGACCTCGTCGGTGTCCATCACCCGCCCGGCGGACCTGGCCAAGGAGCTGTTCACCCACAAGGGCTCCGGCACGCTGGTGCGGCGGGGCGAGAAGGTGCTGCGCGCCGACGCCTGGGAGCAACTGGACCTGGCGCGGCTGAAGGCGCTGATCGAATCCAGCTTCGGCCGCCGGCTGGTGCCCGACTACTTCCAGCACACCACGCTGCTGCGCGCCTACGTGAGCGAGAACTACCGCGCCGCGGTGATCCTCACCGGCGAGGCCGAGGGCGTGTACCTGGACAAGTTCGCCGTGCTGGACGAGGCGCAGGGCGAGGGTCTGGGCCGCGCGGTGTGGCAGGTGATGCGCGAGGAGACGCCGCAGCTGTTCTGGCGCTCGCGCCACGGCAACCCGGTCAATCCCTTCTACTACGCCGAGTCCGACGGCTGCTACAAGCAGGAGAAGTGGAAGGTGTTCTGGTACGGGCTGGACGGCGGCTTCGAGCAGATCGCGCGCTGCGTGGCGCACTGCGCCGTCCGCCAGCCGACGCTGCTGGGCTGACCATGGCCGTCGCCGCGCTCCCCGCCGCCTGGCGCACCGTGCCCACCCTGGCCGGCCGCCATGCCGTGCTCGAGCCGCTGCACGCCGGGCACGCGGACGGCCTGCGTGCGGTGGTGGAGGGTAGCGGCCTGGACCGGCTCTGGTACACCAGCGTGCCGCCGCCCGAGCGCGTGGCCGCCTACGTGGAGGCGGCGCTGCAGGCGCAGGCCGAGGGCAGGATCCTCGCGTTCGCGGTGCGCGAGCCCGGCGGCGGGGTCGTGGGCACCACGCGCTTCTACGGGCTGGAGCCGGACGTGCCCCGGCTCGGCCTCGGCTACACCTGGTACGCGCCCCGCGTGCAGCGCACCGGGGTCAACACCGAATGCAAGCGCATGCTGCTGGGCCACGCCTTCGACGTGCTGGGATGCGCCAGCGTGTTCTTCGAGACCAGCTGGTTCAACCACGCCTCGCGCGCGGCCATCGCCCGGCTGGGGGCCAGGCAGGACGGCGTGCTGCGCAACTGCAAGCGCCACGCCGACGGTACCCTGCGCGATACCGTCGTGTTCTCCATCATCGACGCGGAATGGCCGGCGGTGCGCCGGCACCTGGAGTTCCGCCTGGAAGCCAACGCATGAGCAAGCAGAAACACACCATCGGCATCGTCGGCGCGCGCGGCCACACCGGCGCGGAGCTGATCCGGCTGGTGGCCGGCCATCCGGCGCTGGAACTGGCCTTCGTCTCCTCCCGCGAGCTGGCCGGCCAGCGGGTGGCCGACCACAACGACGCCTGGCGCGGCGAGCTGCGCTACGAGAACCTGGACCCGGCCGCGGTCGCGGCCAGGGGCGCGGACGTGGTGGTGCTGGCGCTGCCCAACGGCAAGTCGGCCGAGTACGTGGCCGCGATCGACGCGGCCGCGCCGGACACCGTGGTGGTGGACCTGTCGGCCGACCACCGCTTCGACCCGGACTGGTACTACGGCCTGCCGGAGCTCACCCGCGGCCGCTACACCGGGCAGAAGCGCATCAGCAACCCCGGCTGCTACGCCACCGCAATGCAGCTGGCGATCTGGCCGATGCTGGAACTGCTGGCCGGCCCGCCGCAGTGCTTCGGCGTGTCCGGCTACTCCGGCGCGGGCACCACGCCATCGGACAGGAACGACGTGGCGCTGCTGCGCGACAACCTGATGCCGTACTCGCTGGTGGACCACCTGCACGAGCGCGAGGTTTCCGCGCAGTTGGGCGTGCCGGTCGAGTTCATGCCGCACGTGGCCCCGCACTTCCGCGGCATCACCCTGACCGCCAACCTGTGGCTGCGCGAGGCGGTGAAGGCCGACTGGGTGCGCGCCCGCTACGAGCAGCGCTATGCCGGCGAGCCGCTGGTGCGGGTGCTCGAGCAGGCGCCGTGGGTGAGCCGCATCGCCGGCCGCCACGGCGTGGACGTCGGCGGCTTCGCCGTGGCCCCGGGCGGCAAGCGCCTGGTGGTGGTGGCCACGCTGGACAACCTGCTCAAGGGCGCGGCCACGCAGGCCGTGCAGAACGTCAACATCGCGCTGGGCCTGGACGAGTTCGCCGCCATCCCCGCGCACAAGGAGCGCAACGATGGCTGAGCTGCTGTGGCAGAAGCCCGGCGTGGCGGTGGACGCGCAGATCCAGCGCTTCCTCGCCGGCGACGACGTGGTGCTGGACCGCGAGTTCTTCCTGCACGACATCGCCGCCAGCAAGGCCCACGCCGAGGGCCTGGAGCGCATCGGCATCCTCTCGGCCGGCGAGCTGGCCGGGCTGCTGCGCGAACTGGACGCGCTGGCGGCCGACTTCCGCGCCGGCGCCTTCGTCCTGGACGAGCGTTACGAGGACGGCCATTCCGCGATCGAGGCGCGGCTGACCGAACGCCTGGGCGACGCCGGCCGCAAGATCCACACCGGCCGCAGCCGCAACGACCAGATCCTGGTGGCCACCCGCCTGTGGCTGAAGGAGAAGCTGGCGCGCGTGGCCGCGCTCGCGCGCGAGACGGCGCGGGTCGCGCTGGACCGCGCCCGTGCCGAGCAGGGCCTGCCCGTCCCCGGCTACACCCACATCCAGCGCGCCGTGGTGTCCTCGGCCGGCATGTGGTGGGCCGGCTGGGCCGAGGCCTTCATCGACGATGCGCTACGCGCCGCCGACACGCTCGGGCTGGTGGACTGCAATCCGCTCGGCACCGCCGCCGGCTACGGCGTCAACCTGAAGCTGGAACGCGGGCACACCACGCAGGCGCTGGGTTTCGCCAGGATGCAGGTCTCGCCGGTCTACGCGCAGCTCTCGCGCGGCAAGTTCGAGCTGGCCGCGCTGGAGGCGCTGGGCAGCGCGACGCTGGACCTGCGCCGCATCGCCTGGGACCTGTCGCTGTTCACCAGCGCCGAGTTCGGCTTCGTGTCGCTGCCCTCCCAGTACACCACCGGCAGCTCGATCATGCCGAACAAGCGCAACCCGGACGTGATCGAGCTGATGCGCGCCACCCACGCCAGCGTGGCCGCCGCGCGCACCGAGATCGAGCAGCTGCTGTCGCTGCCGTCGGGCTACCACCGCGACCTGCAGGCCAGCAAGGGCGCCATCTTCCACGGCTTCGGCCGCGGCCTGGCCGCGCTGGAGCTGCTGCCGGCGCTGCTGGCCAACCTGGAGTGGCGCGAGGACCGGCTGCGCGCGGCGATCGACTCGGGCATGTACGCCACCGACGTCGCCGTCGAGGCGGCGGTGGCCGGCGTGCCGTTCCGCGAGGCCTACCGCGCCGCCGCGGCCGCCGCCGACAGCGCGGGGCAGGGGCGCACGCCGGAAGGCAGTCTGGCCGCGCGCGTGTCGCCCGGCGCGGCGGCCGACCTGCGGCTGGACGAGCTGGAAGCGCGCTGGGAGGCCCTGTGAGCGACACCGTCGTCCGCTACCTGGTGCTGGCCATGCGCCGCCCCGGCTTCCGCGAGGAGGCGGTGGCGCCGCACCTGGACTACCTGGACGGGCTGCGCGCGCGCGGGCTGCTGGCGATGACCGGCGGCTTCAGCGACCGCAGCGGCGGCGCCTACGTGCTGGAGAACGTCGGCGGCCTGGACCAGGCCCGCGCCATCGCCGCCGCCGATCCGCTGGCCCTGTCCGGCAGCTCGGACCTCACCGTCCACGAATGGAACACGCGCCGCGCATGAGCCACGACGCCGCCGCCACGCATGCCGCCCAGCCGCTGCCGTCGTGGCGGCGCGCGGTGCTCAAGGTAGGCAGCAGCCTGCTGGCCGCCGACGGCGGCGGGCTGTCGCCGCGCTTCGCCCTGGGCCTGGCCCAGTTCGTCTCCGCCAGCCTGGCGGCCGGGCGCGAGGTGGTGATCGTCTCTTCCGGCGCGGTGGCCGCCGGCCGTGCCATCCTGCCCCGGGCCGAGGAGGCCGGCGCGGCGATGGCGGCGCGCCAGGCCCTGGCCGCGCTGGGCCAGGCGCAGCTGATCGGCCTGTGGCAGCGCTTCTTCGAGCGGCCGGTGGCGCAGGTGCTGCTGACCCACGACGACCTGCGCAACCGCCGCCGCTACCTCAACGCCCGCGCCACGCTCAACGAGCTGCTGCGCCTGGGCGCGCTGCCGGTGGTCAACGAGAACGACACCGTGTCGGTGGACGAGCTCAAGCTCGGCGACAACGACAACCTGGCGGCGATCGTCGCCGCGCTGATCGACGCCGAGGTGCTGTTCATCGCCACCGACATCGACGGCCTCTACGACGCCAACCCGCGCACCCATCCGCAGGCGCGGCTGGTGCCGGAGGTGGCCAAGCTGACGCCGGACGTGCTGGCCATGGCCGGTGGCAGCGGCAGCGCCGTCGGCACCGGCGGCATGCGCACCAAGCTGGAGGCCGCGGCCAAGGCCGGCGCGGCCGGCATCGACACCGTGCTGTTCAACGGCCGCCGCGCCGAGGTGCTGCGCCTGCTGGCCCAGGACCGGCTGGAGGGCACCCGCATCCGCGCCGCGCGCAGCCGTATCGCCGCGCGCAAGTACTGGCTGCGGCACGCGCCGGTGGAGCCGGGCGCGATCCTGGTCGACGCCGGTGCGGCCGCGGCGCTGGCCGACAAGGGCGCCTCGCTGCTGCCGGGCGGCGTGCTCGGCGCCGAGGGCGACTTCCGCCGCGGCGACATGGTCGAGGTGGTGCTGCGCGAGGCCGGCGGCGAGCGCCGCATCGCTCGCGGCATCAGCCAGTACTCCGCGCTGGACGTGCGCCGCATCGCGCGCCGCCACTCGCGCGACATCGAGTCGATCCTGGGCTACAACTACGGCGGCAACGTGATCCACCGCGACGACCTGGTGCTGCTGTGATCCACCCCGGCCGGGCCGGGACCACGAGGAGGAAGGCATGGCGGTAAGCGACATCAAGACCCAGGCGCTGCAGGCGCGCGAGGCGGCGGTGGCCATGGCCCGGCTGCCCACCGCGGCCAAGGACGCCCTGCTGCAGGCGATGGCCCAGGCGCTGGAGGAGGACGCCGGGGCGATCCTGGCGGCCAACGCGCGCGACCTCGAGGCGGCCGCGGCCAAGGGCGTGGGCAGCGCGATGCTCGACCGCCTGCGCCTGGACCCGAAGCGCCTGCGCGGCGTGGCCGACGCCCTGCGCGAGGTGGCCGCGCTGCCCGACCCGGTGGGCCAGGTCACCCGCGCCTACGACCGTCCCAACGGCATCCGCGTCGAGCGCGTGCGGGTGCCGCTGGGCGTGATCGCGATGGTCTACGAGGCGCGCCCCAACGTGACCGCCGACGCCGCGGCGCTGTGCCTGAAGGCCGGCAACGCGGTGATCCTGCGCGGCGGCTCGGAGGCGATCCATTCCAACACCGCCATCGCCGCCTCGCTCAAGCGCGCGCTGCGCGACGCGGGCCTGCCGGAGGCGGTGGTCACCCTGGTGGAGGACCTGCGCCGGGAAACGATCCTGGAACTGATCCAGCTCAACGACATCGTCGACCTGGCCATCCCGCGCGGCGGCGAGGGCCTGATCCGGTTCGTGGCCGAGCATGCGCGGGTGCCGGTGATCAAGCACTACAAGGGCGTGTGCCACCAGTACGTGGACGCGCCGGCCGACCTGGACCTGGCGCTGGACCTGCTGGTCGACGGCAAGGTCTCGCGTCCGGCGGCCTGCAACGCGCTGGAGACCCTGCTGGTGCACGCCGACGTGGCGGCCGGGTTCCTGCCGCGGGCGGCGCAGGTCCTGCGCGCGCGCGGCGTGGAGCTGCGCGGCGACGCGCGCAGCCGCGCCCTCGTCCCGGACATGGCGCCGGCCAGCGACGAGGATTACGCGGCCGAGTACCTGGACCTGATCCTGGCCGTGGCCGTGGTGGACGGCCTGGAGCAGGCCATCGCCCACGTCCAGCGCTACACCTCCGACCACACCGAGGTGATCGTGACCGCCGACCCGGCGCACGCCGAGCGTTTCGTCCAGGCGCTGCGCTCGGCGGTGGTGATGGTCAACGCCTCCTCGCGCTTCTCCGACGGCGGCGAACTGGGCTTGGGCGCGGAGATCGGCATCTCCACCACGCGGCTGCACTCCTACGGGCCGATGGGGCTGGAGGCCCTGACCGTGGAGCGCTTCGTGGTCCGCGGCGAGGGCCAGGTGCGGCACCCCGAGCTGCTCGCGCGGGGATGAGGCCGGCGGGGCTGATGCCCCGCGTGCATGCTAGACTTCCCGTATGTGACCTGCGTCACATTACAGGGGGAAGCAATGCTCGACAGCCCTACGGCTGCGCGGGCTCCGGAGGAATCCGGGGTCCCGGGCGGCGAGGTTTCGCATGTGCCCGTCGCCGCGCGACGGCGCTTCTACATCCCGGTCCCGGGCAAGTTCCTGCTGGTGCTGCTTGCCTCGCTGGCCTGGACCGCGCTCAGCGTGCGGCTGTCGCTGCCGTGGCTGGACAGCCTCTCGCAACTGGTCGGCTTCGGGCTGGCGCTGTTCGTGATCGCCTTCATCGCCTACGTGCCGGGCTTCATGAACGCGTTCCTGATCGGCTCCATCCTTTCCGACCGGCGGCCGCCGCGACGGCCGGTGGCGGGCTTCCCGCCGGTGTGCGTGCTGGTGGCCAGCTACAACGAGCGCGACAACATCGCCGACACGCTGCTCAGCCTGTCGCGGCAGGATTACCCGGGCCCGGTACGGGTCCTGGTCATCGACGACGGCTCCACCGACGGCAGCCTGGAGATCGCCCGCGCCGAGGCCGGCCGTCTTTCGCGCCCCGGCATGCGGATCGACGTGCTGGCCATGCCGCGCAACGGCGGCAAGTCGCGCGCGCTCAACGCCGGGCTGGCGGCCACCACCGAGGCGCTGGTGGTCACGGTGGACGGCGATTCCTACCTGCGCGCCAACGCGCTGCGCATGCTGGTGGAGCGCTTCCTGTCCGATCCGCCGGGCACGGTGGCCGTGGCCGGCTGCGTGCTGGTGCGCAACTCGCGCGAGAACCTGCTCACCCGCGGGCAGGAGTGGGACTATTTCCACGGCATCGCCGCGGTCAAGCGCATGCAGAGCATGTACCACGGCACCCTGGTCGCGCAGGGCGCGTTCTCGCTGTACACGCGCCGGGCGCTGCAGCAGGTCCAGGGGTGGCCCGAGTGCGTCGGCGAGGACATCGTGCTGTCGTGGGCGCTGCTCAAGACCGGCGCGCGCATCGGCTACTGCGAGGAGGCGTGCCTGTTCACCAAGGTGCCCACCACGGTCCGCCAGTTCGCGCGGCAGCGGCAGCGCTGGTCGCGCGGGCTGATGGAGGCCTTCGCCCGCCACGGCAGCCTGCTGTTCAAACCGCGCATGTCCACGCTGTTCGTGTGGTGGAACCTGCTGTTCCTGCCGCTGGACCTGGTCTACACCCTGGCCTTCCTGCCGGGGCTGGTGCTGGCGCTGTTCGGCTACTACTGGATCGCGGGCGTGATGACGCTGCTGGTGCTGCCGCTGGCGGCGGTCTGGAACGCGATCATCTTCCGCGTGCAGGCGCGCATGTTCAAAAGCCACGACCTGAGGGTGCGCCGCAACCTGGTCGGATTCCTGTTCTACACGGTGGGGTACACGATGCTGCTGCAACCGGTATGCGTGATGGGCTACGCGGCCGAAGTGCTGCGCCTGCGCAAGACCTGGGGGACGAAGTGAGCGCCCGCGCCGCCTGGGCCATCCTCGCGCTGGCGCTGCTGCCGGCCGCCGCGGGCGCCGCCGAGGCCTACCGCGCGCTGCGCCCGGAGGCGATGCTGTCCAGCGACGCGGACGGCAACCAGGCCTACCGGTACTCGCTGGGCTGGGACGCCTGGCGCCGCGACCGCGAGCATTGGGCCGGGGTGGAGGTGCAGCACGCCCGCTATTCCGGCGCGGGCTGGTCGCACGAGGAGCAACGCGTGTACGCCCGCGCCGCCGGCACGCTCGGCGAGGGAGAACCGGACGACGACACCTGGCGCTGGCAGGCGCGGGCGGGCAGCAACGGCCACACCGCGCTCGGCGGCGCGACCCTGCACACCGAGGGCCCGCGCCGTCGCGAGCTGTTCTTCGAACGCGATCTGCTGGAGACCGAGTCCGGCGTGGCCCGCCGGCAGATGTACAACTACCTCGGGGCCGCCGTGGACCATCCCTTCGGCGAGCGCCTGGGCGGCACCGTGCTGGCCGGCCTGCAGACCTTCGGCGACGGCAACCGGCGCAGCCACCTGCGCGGCAACCTGGCCTACGCGCTGGTGCCGGAGCGCGGGCTCGGCCTGCAACTGCGCACCCGCTACTACCGCAACAGCGAACCCTACGCCGGCGGCTACTACTCGCCGCCGTGGTACGGCGAGGCGCTGGGCGTGCTGGCGCTGCGGCGGGTCGTCGGCGGCCATGCCTGGCGCGCGGCCGCCGGCATCGGCCGCCAGCGTTCGGCCGAGGAGGGCTGGAAGCGCGCGCGCCTGCTGGAACTGGGCTACGAGTCGCCGCGCTGGCGACGCAGCTGGCTGCGGGTGGCCGGCGGCTACACCGACACCCCGGTGGCGACCAGCGCCGGCAGCGGGAGCTACAGCTACCGCTACCTGATGGTGGAGGCGGTGGTCCCGCTCTGACCGGCGGGTTGCCGGGCACGGTGGCGTGAGGCGAGGGTCAGGGGCGGCAGCGGCCGCTTCCGGGGCGGTAGCGCGCCCGGCCGCCGTGCAGGTCCAGGCGCAGTTCGCCTCCGTCCCAGGTCGCCACGCGCAGGGTCGCGCCGCCGTCGGCCAGCACCGGCTCGCCGCAACGCCACCAGCGCGAGGATTCCGAGCGTGGCACGGTCTGCACCGCCGGGCCCAGCAGGGCGGGAAGGTCGCGGATGAAGCGCAGGCGGCCGCGGGCGTCGTACACATGCACCACGCCGCCCCAGCCGAGCCTGCCCCAGGTATCCAGTGCGACCAGGGTGCCGTCGTCGGCGAGCAGTGCGTCCACGGGGGCGGGCTCGTGGTGCAGCCGGTAGCTGGCCAGGGGCCGCAGCCGGCCGTTGCCGGGGTCGCGGCGCAACAGCGTGGCCTGGGCCGATGCGCCGTCCTCGCCGGGCAGGATGCGCGCCACCCGCGCGCCCTGGCCGCTTTCGACCGTGCGCGCCTGCGGCGGCCCCCAGGAATCGGCGGCGGCGGCGAAGGCGAGCGACCACAGCCAGAGCGTCGTGCAGATGCGCCACATCGTCCGGTCCTCCCTGCCGGCCGTCGTGCGCGTCGCCGTCGGCGACGGCAACCGCCGGCCCGCTTCCGGGCACGAAAAACCCGGCGCTGGGCCGGGTTCCTGCGTTCACTGCGATGGTCGGGGAGACAGGATTCGAACCTGCGACCTCTACGTCCCGAACGTAGCGCTCTACCAGCCTGAGCTACACCCCGACAAGGCCGCGCATGATAGCGGATGGGCGCGGCGTTGGGCAAGGACGGGGCGAAAAAATCCCGCCGCCGGGCCCCGCGCCGCGGCGGCGGGCGGGGTCACTCGCCGGGCTTGGCCGCCGCGCTGGCGCCCTCGGAGGAGGCGCGCCGCGCGAGCACGGCCTCGCGGTGGGCGATGTAGGCATTGGCGCCCAGGATGACCAGCGCGCCCAGCAGGGTCCAGCGGTCCAGCGACTCGCCGAACAGCAGCCAGCCGAACACCGCCACGATCGGCAGCTGCATGAAGCTGATCGGGGTCAGCGCCGAGACTTCGCCCAGTTTCAGCGCCCGCGTCCACAGCATATGCCCGCCGGTGCCGAACACGCCGGCGGCCACCACCCACAGCCAGGTGATGCCCTGGGGCCATTCCCACACGCCCAGCGCCGGCACCAGCGACATCGGCACCCACAGCAGGGTGGTGTAGATGACGATGCGGTCGGCCGGCTCGACCGCCGAGAGCTGCTTGATCTGGATCGCGACGATGCTGGACAGCAGCGCCGCCAGCAGCGCCACCAGCGTGCCCGCGCTGAAGCCCGCCGTGCCCGGCCGCACGATCAGCAGCACGCCCAGGAAGCCGAGCACCACCGCCGCCCAGCGCCGTGCGCGCACCTGCTCGCCCAGCATGGCGGCCGCGGCGATGGTCACGAACAGCGGCGTGGAATAGGACAGCGACACCGCCTGCGCCAGCGGCAGGTGGCCGATCGCCCAGAAGCCGGCCAGCATCGAGCAGATCCCGACCAGGCAGCGGAACAGGTAGCGCGGGAACTGGGTGGTGCGCAGCAGGCCCGGCCCGTGGCGCAGCAGCAGCGGCAGCGCGGCCAGCAGGCCGAAGAAGTTGCGGAAGAAGGCGATCTCGAACGTGTGCAGCGTGGCCGAGGCCAGGCGGATGGCCACCGCCATCAGCGCGAACATCGCCGTGCTGGCCAGCATCAGCAGCGCGGCGCGCCACGGGGTGGGCAGCCCGGTGGTCATGGGCCTACCAGTCCGCGCCGACCAGGCGCGGCTCCGGTTCCAGCGCCACGCCGAAGCGTTCCCGCACCGAGGCGGCGATGCGCCGCGCCAGGTCCAGCAACTGCATGCCGGAGGCACCGCCGTGGTTGACCAGCACCAGCGCGTGCGCGGCCGACACGCCGGCATCGCCGTCGCGCGCGCCCTTCCAGCCGCAGGCGTCGATCAGCCAGGCCGCCGACAGCTTGCGCGTGCCGTCGCCGTCGCCCGGGAATGCCGGCAGGCCCGGATGCGCGGCCTGCAGCGCCTGCGCCTGCGCGGCGGGGACGATCGGGTTCTTGAAGAAGCTGCCCGCGTTGCCGGTCACGGCCGGGTCCGGCAGCTTGCGCCGGCGGATGCGGATCACCGCCTCGGCCACGTCGCGCGCGGTCGGCGCATGCACGCCCATCGCCGCCAGCTCCTCGCCGATGCCGGCATAGTCCAGGCGCGGCCGCGCCTGGCGCGCCAGTTCCAGTTCCACCGCGGTCACGATCCAGCGCCCGGGCTGGCGCTTGAACACGCTGTCGCGGTAGCCGAAGCCGCATGCCGCGCGGTCCAGGCGGACGCGGTAGCCGGCCTGGCGGTCCCAGGCTTCCACGGCGACGATGCGCTCGCCCACCTCCACGCCGTAGGCGCCGATGTTCTGGATCGGCGCGGCGCCCACGCTGCCCGGGATCAGCGCCAGGTTCTCCAGCCCGCACAGGCCGCGCTCCAGGCTCCACGCCACCAGGCCGTGCCAGTCGGCCCCGGCCTCGGCGCGCACGGTGACGCAGTCCCCGCGCTCGCCGGCCACGGCGATGCCCGCCGCGCGCAGGGCGAGCACGGCGCCGGGCGCGTCGCCGGCGAACAGCAGGTTGCTGCCGCCGCCCAGCACCAGCAGCGGCAGGCCGCGCACCTGCTGCAGGTCCAGCGCCTCGGGCAGGGTGGACAGGTCATGGACCTCCAGCAGCCACGGCGCGCGCGCCGCGACCCGGAAGGTGTTGCGGGCGGAGAGGTCGGCGTCGTGGCGCAGCCGGTACAGCGCGGTCATGCCGGATCGGCCGTGCCGCGGCTGGGCGCTTCCTTGCGCCGGCGCATGGCGTCCACGCATTCGCCGACCAGCGCCGGGCCGCGGTAGACGAGGCCGGAGTAGCACTGCACCAGGCTCGCGCCCGCGGCCATCTTGGCCACCGCGTCGGCGCCGGAGAGGATGCCGCCCACGCCCACCAGCGGGATCGATTCGGGCAGGCGCGCGCGCAGGCGGCGCAGCACCAGCGTGGCCTGGCCCATCAGCGGCGCGCCGGACAGCCCGCCGGCCTCCTGCGCGTGGCGGTGGCCCTGCACGGCAGTGCGCGCCACGGTGGTGTTGGTGGCGATCACGCCGTCCACCTCCAGGTCGGAGAGCACGCGCGCGGCGGCGTCGATGTCCGCGTCGCTCAGGTCCGGCGCCACCTTCACCAGCACCGGCACCCGCTTGCCGTGGCGCGCGGCCATGGCCTCCTGCGCCTCGCGCAGCGTGCCGACGAGGCGGCGCAGGGCCTGTTCCTCCTGCAGCTCGCGCAGCCCGGCGGTGTTGGGCGAGGAGATGTTGACGGTGACGTAGTCGGCCAGCGGGTAGACCCGCTCCAGGCAGTAGAGGTAGTCGGCGGCCGCGTCCTCGTTGGGCGTGTCCTTGTTCTTGCCGATGTTGATGCCCAGCAGGCCGTCCCTGCGCCGGGCGCGCCCGACGTTGCGCACCAGCGCGTCCACGCCCTCGTTGTTAAAGCCCAGGCGGTTGATGACGGCCCGGTGCTCGGGCAGGCGGAACATGCGCGGCCGCGGGTTGCCCGGCTGCGGCCGCGGGGTGACCGTGACCACCTCCACGAAACCGAAACCCAGTGCCAGCAGCGCGTCCACGTGCGCGCCGTTCTTGTCCAGGCCCGCGGCCAGGCCCACCGGGTTGGGGAAGGTCAGGCCGAGCACGCGGGTCGGCAGCGCGGCGCGCGGGCGGGCCAGGGCGCCGATGGCGCCGGTGCGCCAGGCCAGTTCCAGGGCCTCGAGGGCGAGGCCATGGGCGCGTTCGGCGTCCAGGGCGAAGAACAGGGGGCGGGCGATGCCGTACATCGGTCAGCGGGAGCCGGTTCGGGGAAAAGGAAGCGGCGCCACGGCTCAGGCGACCCGGCCGGTGCGCAGGGCCATGGACCAGTCGCCGCAGCCATGGTCGTCGGCGAGCCGGGCCATGGCCCGGAAGTCGTAGTCCACCGCCACCAGCTCCGCCTCCCAGCCATGCCCGCGGCGTTGCAGCAAAGCGTAGCGCGCGTGCGGGGTGCCTGTCTCGATCCGGTGCGGCACCGGGCGCCGGGCGCGGTAGGCCGGAAGGCCGACGCTGCCGGGGTTCACCACCAGGCGGCCGTCGTCCAGGCGCAGCGCCCGCGGGCGGTGGGTATGGCCGCACAGCAGCAGGCGCGCGTCGCTGTCGCCGGCGCGCGCGGCGGCCTCGGCCGGGGTGGCCGCACGCAGGCCGCCCGCATCCACGTGCTCGAGGAAATAGCCGGTATCGTCGCCCGGAGTGCCGTGGCACAGCAGCACGTCCTCGATCCGCAGCAGCGGCGGCAGCCCGCCCAGCCAGCGCAGCTGCGCCTCGGACAGTTGCGCCCGCGCCAGCGCGTCCGAGGTGCCCATGCGTTCCGGCGGCGTCTCCAGCAGTTGTCGCTCGTGGTTGCCGCGCACGGTGGGAAAGCCGCGGGCCATCAGCAGGGCGGCGGTCTCCGCGGCGCGCAGCGGGCCGGAGACCAGGTCGCCCAGGTTGACCACCAGGTCGCAGCCGCGGCGGGCGATGTCGGCCAGCACGGCCTGCAGGGCATCCAGGTTGCCGTGGATGTCGGAGAGGGCGGCGATGCGCATGGCCGCGGTCAGCCCGGCACGCCGGCGAACGCGCGGGCGTCGCCGGCGGGGGCGGCGAACGGCCGCCCCGGGGCCTTCAGCGGGGCCACGGCCGCGTCCGGCTCCCGCATGGCCGCCGCATGGCGCAGGGCCCGCAGCGGCCGCGAGGAGAGGCCGATGCCGGCGCCGGCCACGTTCCCGGCGAAGCCGACGCCGTGCGCGCGGTGCCGACGTTGCAGCCGTGCCGGCAGGCAGTCGGGCCGGTGGCGGACGGGGTCCGCCGTGCGGCCGGTGGAGCGCTCGATCGGCGCCGGCGCCATGGCTAGAGGTCGAACCTGATGCCCTGCGCCAGCGGCAGCGAATCGGACCAGTTGATGGTGTTGGTCTGGCGGCGCATGTAGACCTTCCACGCGTCCGAGCCGGACTCGCGGCCGCCGCCGGTGTCCTTCTCGCCGCCGAAGGCGCCGCCGATTTCCGCGCCGGAGGTGCCGATGTTGACGTTGGCGATGCCGCAGTCGCTGCCGGCCGCCGACAGGAAGCGCTCGGCCGCCTTCAGGCTCTGGGTGAAGATCGAGGACGACAGGCCCTGCGGCACGCCGTTCTGCATTTCGATGGCCTCGTCCAGGGTCGAGTACTTCATCACGTACAGGATCGGTGCGAAGGTCTCGTGCTGCACCACCTCGTCGCTGTTCTTCAGCCCGGTGATGATGGTCGGCAGCACGAAGTGGCCGGGGCGGTCCAGCGCCGCGCCGCCGGTCTCGACCTTGCCGCCGGCGGCCTTGGCCTGTTCCACCGCGGCCAGGAACTGCTCCACCGCGCCGCGGCTGTTGAGCGGGCCCATCAGGTTGTGCGGGTCCAGCGGGTCGCCGATGCGCCCCTCCACCTGCTTGTACGCCTTGACCAGCGTGGCCAGCACCTCGTCGTGGATCGACTCGTGCACGATCAGGCGGCGGGTGGTGGTGCAGCGCTGGCCGGCGGTGCCGACCGCGCCGAAGACGATGCCGGGGATGGCCAGCTTCAGGTCCGCGGTCTCGTCCAGGATGATGGCGTTGTTGCCGCCCAGCTCCAGCAGGCAGCGGCCCAGGCGGCGGGCGACCTTCTCGGCCACGCCGCGGCCGACCTGGGTCGAGCCGGTGAAGCTGATCAGCGGGATGCGGCGGTCCTCCACCAGCTTCTCGGCCAGCGCGGTGCCGGCGTCGTTGACCAGGAAGAAGATGTCGGGGAAGCCGGCTTCCTGCAGCGCGCGGTTGCAGATCTTCATCGTGGCGATGGCCGTCAGCGGGGTCTTGTTCGACGGCTTCCAGATGCACACGTCGCCGCACACCGCGGCCAGGAACGCGTTCCAGCTCCACACCGCGACCGGGAAGTTGAACGCGCTGATGATGCCGACCAGGCCCAGCGGGTGGTACTGCTCGTACATGCGGTGGCCGGGCCGCTCGGAGTGCATGGTCAGGCCGTAGAGCATGCGGCTCTGGCCCACGGCGAAGTCGGCGATGTCGATCATCTCCTGCACCTCGCCGTCGCCCTCGGCCTTGCTCTTGCCCATCTCCAGGGCCACCAGCGAGCCGAGCGCGTCCTTGTGCGCGCGCAGCGCCTGGCCGCACAGGCGGATGGCCTCGCCGCGGCGCGGCGCGGGCACGTTGCGCCAGGCCTTGAACGCCTCCTGCGCGCGGGCGACCACCGCCTCGTAGTCGGCGTCGGTGGTGGCGTGGACCTCGGCGATGACCTCGCCGGTGGTCGGGTTGGCCGGGCGGAGGGTGCCGGCGCCGGTGGCCTCGGACCAGCGGCCGTCGCCGAGGTAGGTGCCGGAATGGATGGCGCCAAGGCCCAGGGCCTCGAGCAGGGCTGCGGACATGGAATCTCCTGCGAATCGGATGCGGGCCGGAGGCCCGGAAGGGGCGCCGCAGGTGGGGACGGCGGCACGCGAGAGTGGGGCGATTCTAGCAAACGCCCCCGGCGGCCCCGGCGCGTTGGGCCGGCCGCGGCGATCGTGCGACAATCGCGGCCACGGCCCCGTAGCTCAGCTGGATAGAGCGTCCCCCTCCTAAGGGGAAGGTCGCACGTTCGAATCGTGTCGGGGCTGCCATTCCTCCGCCCGCCGCGCCGGCGATGGCCCGGCGTGGGGTCGGCCGGTCCCGCGCGGATCGCCGGTCCACCGGCCGCGGTCCTGTGCCACGCCCGGCCGTCCGCGCCGTCGCCCTTGGGTGGCGTGCGGCGCGGCCTCACCTGCGCCGGCGCGAGGCCAGCACCCGCTGCAGCAGGCAGAACACCAGCAGCAGCGCGCCGATGGCGATCTTGGTCCACCACGAGCTCAGGCTGCCGTCGAAGGCGATCAGCGTCTGGATCAGGCCCAGGATCAGTACGCCCAGCAGGGTGCCCAGCACGTGGCCGCTGCCGCCGGCCAGCAGGGTGCCGCCCACCACTACCGCGGCGATGGCGTCCAGTTCCAGCGCGCTGCCGTGCAGGCTGTAGCCCGACAGCATGTACAGCGCGCAGAGCACGCCGCCCAGCGCGGCGCAGAAACCGCTGAGCGCGTACACCGCGACCTCGGTGGCCGCCACCGGCAGGCCCATCAGCGCGGCCGACGCGCGGTTGCCGCCGATGGCGTACACCGCGCGGCCGAAGCGGGTGCTCCGTGCGACCCAGACGGCCGCGGCCACCACGACCAGGGCCACCACCGCCCCGACCGAAAGCGCGTAGCCGCCGCCCAGCGGCAGGCGCAGGTAGGCCAGCCGGGTCATGAAGGGGTGGTCGATGCTGATCGAGTCCACGCTCAGCAGCGTGGCCGCGCCGCGCGCCAGGAACATCCCGGCCAGGGTCACCACGAACGCGGGCAGGCGGTAGCGCTGGATCAGCAGGCCCATCGCCGCGCCGAACCCGGTGCCCAGCGCCAGTGCCAGCGCGATGGCCGCCAGCGGATGCCAGCCGTGGTGCTGCACCAGCACCGCGCACAGCACCGTGGCGAAGGCCAGCACCGCGCCGACCGACAGGTCGATGCCGCCGGACAGGATCACGAAGGTCATGCCCACCGCGACCACGCACAGGAAGGCATTGTCGATCAGCAGGTTCAGGAATACCTGCGGGTTGAGGAAGCCGTCGTACAGCACGCCGCCGGCGCCGGCCATCAGCGCGAACAGCATCGCCGTGGCCAGCAGCGAGGCGCGCTGCGGGTCGGCCAGGCTGCGCCGCCAGCGCCGCGGCAGGGACACGGTCGCGCTCATGCGCCGGCCCCCGCGCCGCGGGCCAGGCGGCGGCGCACCTCGCCGCGGAACTCGGCCGACTGCAGCAGCATCACCGCGAACACCAGCGCCGCCTTCACCACCAGGTTGACCTGCGGCGGCACGCCGGCGGCGTAGATCGTGGAAGTCAGGGTCTGGATGATCAGCGCGCCCAGCACGCTGCCCGCCAGGCTGAAGCGCCCCCCGGTCAGCGCGGTGCCGCCCAGGCACACGGCCAGGATCGCGTCCAGCTCCAGCATCAGCCCGGCGTTGTTGGCATCGGCGCTGCTGACGTTGGAACTGACCAGCAGCCCGGCCACGCCGGCGCAGAACGCGCAGAAAACGTAGGCGGCGGCGGTGATGGCGCGCGCGCGCACGCCGGCCACGTGCGCGGCCTGCGGGTTGTGGCCGATGCTGCGCACGAACAGGCCCAGCGCGGTGCGCTCGGTGGCCAGGTACAGGCCGAGGAACAGCCCCGCCACCACGTACACCGGGAAGGGCAGGCCGAACAGGAAGCCCCCGCCGAGGAAGGCGTAAGGCGGGTAGTACACGGTGATGATCTGCCCGCCGCTGACCAGCTGCGCGATGCCGCGCCCGGCGACCATCAGCACCAGCGTGGCCACGATGGGCTGCATCCCGGCCTTCAGGACCAGGGTGGCGTTCCATGCGCCGCAGGCCAGCGCGACCGCCAGCGCGGCGAGGATGCCCAGCCCCAGCGGCAGCAGGCCGGGCGCCGCGTCGCCGCCGCCGGCCCGCACCACCACCCAGGCCGCGACGGTGGCGCAGATCGCCAGCACCGCGCCGACCGAGATGTCCAGGCCGCGCACGGCGATGACCAGGGTCATGCCCAGGGACACCACGGCCAGCGGCGCGGCGCGGTTGGCGATGTCGACCAGGTTGCCGTACAGGTGACCGTCCTGCCAGCGCAGCGACAGGAAGCCGGGGTTGAACAGGCCGTTGCCGGCCAGCAACAGCGCCAGGGTCAGCAGGGGCCAGAACAGCGGCCACGCGGCGGCGCGGCGCAGCGGGGCGGCGAAACGGGCGGAACGGGGCAGGGCGGGGTCGGGCGAAGGCGACTGCGGCGACATCTGCATGCTCAATGCCCCGCGATCATGGCCAGCACCCGCGCACCGTCGGCGTCGCCGGGCAGCTCGCCGGCCTTGCGCCGCTCGCGCATCACCGCGATGCGGTCGCACAGGCGGGTCAGCTCGTCGATCTCG
>DASRYN010000088.1:0-4883 GCA_035687185.1 Pseudoxanthomonas sp.
CCGGCGGCGACGGCACCCTCAGCGAGGTGGCCGCCGCGCTCGCCTCGCGGCAGGCGCCGGCGGGCACGCTGCCTGCGCTGGGGCTGGTGCCGCTGGGCACGGCCAACGATTTCGCCGTCGCCGCCGGCCTCCCGCAGGACCCGCTGGAGGCCCTGGTGCTGGCCACCACCGCGCCGGCGGTGATGGTGGACCTGCTGCGCATCAAGGCCGACGGCCAGGTGCGCTGGTGCGCCAACCTGGCCAGCGGCGGCTTCGGCACCGAAGTCACGGTGGAGACCGACGAAGGCCTGAAGAAGCTGCTCGGCGGGCTGGCCTACCTGGTCACCGGCATCGCCCGGCTGGGGCGCATCGAGCCGGTGCAGGCGCGGCTGCGCGGGGAGGGATTCGCCTGGGAGGGCGGCCTGATCGCGCTGGGACTGGGCAACGGCCGCCAGGCCGGCGGCGGCCGCGAGCTGTGCCCCGACGCGCTGGTGGACGACGGGCTGCTCGAGGTCACCGTCGTGCCCGAACTGTCCGGCGAACTGGCGGCCACCCTCGGCACCCTGGTGCGCGACGGCCAGCGCGCCGCGCTCGAGCGCAGCGCGGTGCGCGGGCGCACCTCCCGGCTGGTGGTCGAGGCGCCCGCGCCCATGACCCTGAATCTGGACGGCGAGCCCGTCTCCGCGCAGCGTTTCGCGGTCGAGTGCGTGCCGCGCCGGTTGCGTATGCGCCTGCCCCCGGATTGTCCGTTGCTCTCGCAACCGTCCTGAGCCGCGCGGCCGGGCTGCGCGGCGGCGCCGGTTCCGGTTAAAGTGGCGGCCATGTTCGGCCAGACGATCAGGCTTTCCCGTTCCTCCGCGCGCCCGTGCTGGCGATGGCGGCCCGTCGCCGTCGTTTGCCACGCCCCGACATGCCGGAAGGAAGCCCGTCTTGATCACGCCCGAACAGTTCCAGCGCCACGCCGCCGATAACCGCGATCCCGCCGCGCGCCTGCGCGTCCCCGTCGTCCGCGAGGTCCTCTCCGACCTCGACACCCCGCTGTCGGTCTACCTGAAGCTGGCCGACGCGCCGCACACCTACCTGTTCGAGTCGGTCGAGGGCGGCGAGCGCTTCGGGCGCTACTCCATCATCGGCCTGCCGGCGCGCCGCACCGTGGCCTTCCGCGGGCATGCGATGGAAGTGCGCGAGGACGGGGCGGTGGTGGAATCGCGCCGGGTCGCCGACCCGTTCGCCGAGGTCGAGGCGCTGCGCGCGGCCCACGCCGTGCCCCGCCTGGAAGGCCTGCCGGGCTTCACCGGCGGGCTGGTCGGCTGGTTCGGCTTCGAGTGCATCGGCTACATCGAGCCGCGGCTGGCAGGCCCCGCCGGCCGCGACGAGCTGGGCACGCCGGACATCTACCTGATGCTCTCCGAAGAGCTGGCGGTGTTCGACAACCTCAAGGGCCGCCTGTACCTGATCGTGCACGCCGACCCGCGCGAGCCCGGCGCCTGGGAGCGCGCCCAGCAGCGCCTGGACGCGCTGGTGGACAAGCTGCGCCAGCCCGGGCGCTACCCGCCGCCGCTGCGCCGTGACGCGCTGGACGAGAGCCACTTCGTCTCCGGCTTCACCCGCGAGGGCTTCATCGCCGCGGTGGAGAAGTCCAAGGAGTACATCCGCGCCGGCGACGTGTTCCAGGTGGTGCTGAGCCAGCGCCTGAGCGTGCCCTTCGACGCGCGCCCGGTGGACGTGTACCGCGCCCTGCGCGCGCTCAACCCGTCGCCGTACATGTACTTCCTCGACACCGGCGACATGCAGGTGGTCGGTTCATCGCCGGAGATCCTGGTGCGGCTGCAGGACGGCGAGGTCACCGTGCGCCCCATCGCCGGCACCCGCCCGCGCGGCAGGACGCAGGAGGAAGACCAGGCGCTGGAGGCCGAGCTGCTGGCCGATCCGAAGGAGCGCGCCGAGCACCTGATGCTGATCGACCTGGGCCGCAACGACGTGGGCCGGGTGTCGGAGGCCGGCAGCGTGGAGGTGGGCGAGCGCTTCGTGATCGAGCGCTACAGCCACGTCATGCACATCGTCAGCGAGGTCACCGGCAGGCTGCTGCCCGGCCTGGGCTACGCCGACGTGCTGCGCGCCACCTTCCCGGCCGGCACCGTCAGCGGCGCGCCCAAGATCCGCGCGCTGGAAGTGATCCGCGAGCTGGAACCGATCAAGCGCAACGTCTACGCCGGCAGCATCGGCTACATCGGCTGGCACGGCGACGCCGACACGGCCATTGCCATCCGCACCGCCGTCATCAAGGACGGGCGCCTGCACGTGCAGGCCGGCGCCGGCATCGTCTACGACTCCGACCCGGAGAAGGAATGGGACGAGACCATGAACAAGGGACGCGCGCTGTTCCGCGCGGTGGCGCAGGCGGCGGCGGGCCTGTGAGCGCGGGCCACGGCGCGGCCGCGCCCGGGTGCGGCCCGCGCCCTTCCGCGCGGGGCGGGGCGACGGGGAACGACGGGGAAGCGATGCCGTGTCCAGCGATGCCGCGCGCGCCGTGAGCCGGCGCGCCTATTTCCCGCACGTGGACGGCCTGCGCTGCGTGGCGGTGCTGGCCGTGCTGCTGTTCCATTTCGGCGTGCCCGGGCTGGACGGCGGCTACGTCGGCGTGGACGTGTTCTTCGTCATCAGCGGCTACCTCATCACCCGGATCATTGCCGACGAGGTCACCGCCACCGGCCGCTTCGGCTTCCGCGACTTCTACGCCCGGCGGATCCGCCGCATCGTCCCCGCGCTGCTGGCCACGCTGGCCGCCACGACCCTGGTGGCGGTGGCCAGCCTGCCGCCGGCGGAGCTGGTCGCCTACGGCAGGTCGCTGCTGGCCTCGGCGGTGTCGCTGTCCAACCTGCTGTTCTGGTCGGAGAGCGGCTACTTCGATGCCGACTCCAGCACCAAGCCGCTGCTGCATACCTGGTCGCTCAGCGTCGAGGAGCAGTTCTACCTGGTCTGGCCGGCCTTGCTGTACCTGTGCGGGCGGCGGTTCGGCGCCCGCGGGCTGCTGTGGGGCATCGTGTTCGCCGGAGCGGCCAGTTTCCTGGCCAACCATGCCGTGGTCGCGGCCGGCCGCGTGGGGTACGGCTCGGACCTGTTCTTCCTGCCGCAGTTCCGCGTGTTCGAGTTCGCCATCGGCGCGCTGGGCTGTTTCCTGGGGCGGCACCTGCCCGCCGCGCGCTGGGCGCGCGAGGCGCTGGCGCTCGCCGGGCTGGGCATGATCGCCTGGGCGGTGCTGCGGCTGGAGGAAGGCGTCGTCTTCCCGTACACCAACGCCCTGGTGCCGTGCGTTGGGACGCTGCTGGCGATCCTGGCCGGCGGCTCGAGCCGCTGCGGTGCGCTGCTGCTCGGCAGCGGCCCGGTGGTGTGGGTCGGCAGGATCAGCTACTCGCTGTACCTGGTGCACTGGCCGGTCGTGGTGTTCGTGGAGCAGTACCTGCCGGCCGCGCCGTGGGGGGGCCGCTTCGCGCTGATGGCATCGCTCTCCCTGGCCGGCGCGGTGGCGCTGCACTACGGGGTGGAGGCGCGCTTCCGCAACCCCGGCACGGGCCGAGCGAAGGCCCGCGCGGTGGCCCCCACCCTGGCCGGCTCGGCCGTGCTCGGCCTGGCCGGCCTGGCGGTGGCGGCGTCCAACGGCATGCCGTGGCGTTACCACCACTTCACGCCCGGCGCGCTGGCGGTCGCGGTGGCAACCCCGGCGGTCGCGGCCACCGGCAGCGGCGCCGGCGGCCGGGCGGGGTTCCATCCCCTGGACGCGGCGGCGATCGAGGCCGGGAAGGCGCGCCGCTTCGAGGACCTGGCCGCCGCCTGCCACATCGCCGACCTGGCGGACGCGACGCGCTGCCACATGGACCGGCCGTCGCAGGTGCTGCTGTTCGGCAATTCGCACGAGCCCGACGCCTTCAACGCCTTCAACCGCATCTACGGCCGCGACCCCCGGGTCAACCTGATCAACTTCGGCACGGTCAACGACTGCAGGATCGAGCTGGCGGCCGACGGCTTCTCCTCGCCGACGCAGGAGCTGGACTGCGCGCGGCGCTTCGCGGTTTTGGGCAGCGGGGAATTCCTGCGCCGGCTCGACGTGGTCGTCTACAACACGCACCAGGGTTTCGATCCGGTGGCGCGCGACCTGTG
Source organism: Pseudoxanthomonas sp. (assembly GCA_035687185.1). Lineage (GTDB taxonomy): Bacteria > Pseudomonadota > Gammaproteobacteria > Xanthomonadales > Xanthomonadaceae > Pseudoxanthomonas. Next base: position 4,138 of record DASRYN010000088.1, read on the forward strand.
GGCGGTGCTGGAGCGGATCCAGCGCGCGAACCCCGGCATCCGCATCGTGGCGATCGGGTCCTACCTGCAGACCACGGCCGAGTGCGCCTCGCTGTACAACCGCCACGGCAGCTACGACGCCTGCCGGCAGCCCGGGTTCGTGAACTACCACAATCCGCGCGAGCGGGTGGACACCACCGTGCCGCAGGTGGCCACGCTGGACTACCTGTACATCAGCAAGTACCGGCTGCTGTGCGGCGGCGAACGCCTGGAAGGCTGCGCGGTGTCGGCCAACGGCGAGCCGGCCTTCTACGACCAGCACCACCTGTCGAAGGGCTTCGCGCAATTCCTGGGCGACCGGATCGCCCGGGTCCATGGCGCCGACCTTGGGCGGATCGGCCTGCCGGTCCCGGACGGGACGCAGTGACGCGCCGGCCTGCCCGGCGCGGCGTGGTACCGGCGCGCGGCGGAAGCCCGGCTGCCGGTGCTTCCTTTATCCTCGTGGCCGACGCCGCACCCGACGCCGCACGGGCCGGGCGGACGGCAGAAAAGGGCTCGACATGATCCTGATGATCGACAACTACGACAGCTTCACCTGGAACCTCGTCCAGTACCTGCAGGCGCTGGGCGCCGAGGTGCGGGTGGAGCGCAACGACGCGCTGACGGTCGAGCAGATCGAGCGGCTGGGGCCGGAGCGCATCGTCATCTCGCCCGGGCCGTGCACGCCGAACGAGGCGGGCGTGTCCCTGCAGGTGATCGAGCGGCTC
>DASRYN010000089.1:0-5831 GCA_035687185.1 Pseudoxanthomonas sp.
CATCGCGCCGACCACGGTGCCGGCATCGCCGCCGCGCGCGGGGGACGGCGCCGGCTGCACCGGCACCTCGCCGCCGTCGTCGCCGGAGGCAGTGGCCGGCGCGGACGGCGCCGGGCCGTGGTGGTGGCCGGTGTCCTGGCCCTCGGCGCGCTGCGGCAGGCGTGGGTCGGGCTGGAACACCGCCAGCATGGCGCCGGTGGCGACCACCTCGCCGGGGCCGCCGGCCAGCTTCAGCACCCGGCCGGACACCGGCGAGGGCACTTCGACCACCGCCTTGGCGGTCTCCATCGAGACCAGCGGCTCGTCAAGGCGCACGGTGTCGCCCTCGCGCACGTGCCACTCGACGATGGTGGCGTCCGGCAGGCCCTCGCCCAGGTCGGGCAGGTGGAAGGTCTTGGTGTCGGTCATTGCAGTCTCTCGGGTCGTTTCGATGCCGCCGCGGCAGGAGGCCCCGCAGGGCGGCGGCGGGGCCGGCGGCCCCGCGTGCCCCGCGGCTCCCCTGGCGGAGCCGTCAGCCGTGGGCCACCGCCCGCCGGGCCGCGTCGACGATGCGCGCCACGCTGGGCAGGTACTTCATCTCCAGCCGGAACAGCGGGATGTGGGTGTCGTAGCCGGTCACGCGCTCCACCGGCGCGAGCAGGTCGTACATCGAGTGCTCGGCCAGGCGCGCGGCGATCTCCGCGCCGAATCCCGCCGTGCGCGGCGCCTCCTGCACGATCACGCAGCGGCCGGTGCGGCTGACCGATTCGGCGATGGTGTCGAAGTCCAGCGGGCGCAGCGTGGCCACGTCGATGACCTCGGCGCTGATGCCGTCCTTCGCCAGCGCGTCGGCCGCCTCCAGCGCTTCCTTGACCTGCGCGCCCCACGCCACCAGGGTGACGTCGGTGCCGTCGCGCAGCACGAAGCACACGTCCAGCGGCAGCGCCTCGCCGTCGTCGGGCACCACTTCCTTGTACTGGCGGTAGATGCGCTTGGGCTCGAAGTAGACCACCGGGTCCGGCTCGCGGATGGCGGCCAGCAGCAGGCCGTAGGCGCGCGCCGGCGAGGAGGGCATCACCACGCGCAGCCCGGGCACGTTGGTGAACATGGCCTCGTTGGCCTCGCTGTGGTGCTCCGGCGCGCGGATGCCACCGCCCCACGGCACGCGCAGCACCAGCGGGCAGTGCAGGCGGCCGCGGGTGCGGGTGCGCAGGCGCGCGGCGTGGCAGACGATGTGGTCCAGCATCGGGTAGACGAAGCCGTCGAACTGCGCTTCGGCCACCGGCTTCATGCCCTGCGCGGCCAGCCCCACCGCCAGTCCGGCGATGGTGGTCTCGTCCAGCGGCGTGTCCAGCACGCGGTCGGGGCCGAAGGCCTGCTGCAGGCCCGCGGTGGCGCGGAACACGCCGCCGTTGACGCCGACGTCCTCGCCGAGGACCAGCACGGACGGGTCGTGCCGCAGCTCCCAGGCCAGCGCCTGGGTGATGGCCTCGATCAGGGTGATCGGGGTCTGGGTCATGGGCTGTCCTCCGCCGCCGGCGGCCTGGGCCGCCGCGGCATCGCCGGCCGCGTGCGCGGACGCGTGGGGCTGGGCATGGCTGCGGCTCTCATCCATGGCGCTGCGCCTCCAGTGCGATGGCGGCCGCGCGCTGCGCCAGCAGCTCGGGCGGCGGGTCGGCGTAGAGGTAGTCGAACATGGCCTCCACCGGCTGCACCGGGGTGGCCAGGTAGGCGTCCACCTCGGCGGCGATCCGGCGCTCGCATTCTTCCTTCCAGGCGTCCTCCTCGGCCTGGCTCCACGCGCCGTTGGCCGCCAGCCAGGCGCGCAGGCGGGCGACCGGTTCGCGCTGCCAGGCGGCCTTGACCTCGGCCTCGTCGCGGTAGCGGCGGGCGTCGTCGGCGGTGGTGTGGTCGCCCAGGCGGTAGGTCACGAACTCCAGCACGCTGCCGCCCTGGCCGGCGCGCGCGCGCGCGGTGGCGATGCGCATGGCCTCCAGCACCGCGACCAGGTCGTTGCCGTCCACCTGCATGCAGTGCAGGCCGCCGGCGATGCCCTTCTGCGCCAGCGTCTGCGCGCCGGTCTGCGCCGAACGCGGCACCGAGATCGCCCAGCCGTTGTTGATCACCGCCAGCACCAGCGGCAGGCCGTAGGCGCCGGCGGAGTTCAGCGCGGCGTAGAAGTCGGACTTGGAGGTGCCGCCGTCGCCGCAGGTGGCCACCGCCACGTTGGGCTGGCCGCGCAGCTTGAACGCCAGCGCCGCGCCGGCCGCGTGCAGGCACTGCGTGGAGATCGGCACGCAGAACGGGAAGTCGTGGCGCGCCGGACCTTCCTGGAAGGCGTTGCCGCGCTCGTCGCCGCCCCAGTACAGCAGCACCTCGCGCACGCGCACGCCGCGCATGAACAGGGTGCCGTACTCGCGGTAGCTGGGGGCGTAGACGTCGTCCTCGGCCATCGCCGCGCCGATGCCGACGTGGGTGGCCTCGTGGCCCAGGCAGGAGGCGTAGGTGCCGAGCTTGCCGGTGCGCTGCAGCGCCACGGCCTTGGCGTCGAAGGCGCGCACGAACAGCATCTGCTTGAACAGCGGGACCAGCGCGGCCGGATTGCGGTAGGCCTCGGGGAAATCGTCGCGGACCGGCCTGCCGTCCGCGCCGAGGTACTGGAGATGGGGAATCGAGAATTCTGCGACTGCGGTCATTGCGTGCGCCTGCCGACGCGGAAAGCGAAAGGATAAGCGTGCCATGTTAAGGACGCGCCGCCGGATTCCTGCTATGCAGCGCAACAAGCCTTGCATTCCAGTGACTTGCGGGCCGGCCGCGCGGCGGGCGCCGGCGCCTGACAGCGCTAACATCGCGCCTGCCCCATGCCCGGCAGTACGGGAGGCCGCGCGGCCCGCTGCGGTACCCTAGCCGGTCCCCCGCCACCGCGCCCCCCGATGACCATCGACAAGAACCGGCGTCCGCTCGAACCGGGCATCCACACCGACCTGCAGGGCCGGATGACCTACGCCGGCTACCTGCAGCTGGACCGCCTGCTGTCGGCGCAGCAGCCGGTGTCGCAGCCGCCGCACCACGACGAGATGCTGTTCATCGTGCAGCACCAGGTGGCCGAGCTGTGGCTGAAGCTGCTGATGCACGAGCTGCAGGCGGCCCGCGCCTTCCTCCGCGCCGACCAGGTGTGGCAGTGCCGCAAGGTCATGGCCCGCGGCAAGCAGGTGCTGCGCCAGCTGACCGAGCAGTGGTCGGTGCTGGAGACGCTCACCCCGTCGGAATACATGGGCTTCCGCCACCTGCTCGGGCCGTCCTCCGGCTTCCAGTCGCTGCAGTACCGCGCGGTGGAGTTCCTGCTGGGCAACAAGAACGCGGACATGGTCAAGGTGTTCGCCTACGATCCGGAGGGCCAGGCGGCGCTCCGGCGCGAGCTGGAGGCGCCGAGCCTGTACGAGGAGTTCCTGCGCTACCTGGCGCGCTTCGGCCACGCCATCCCGCCGCAGTACCTGAAAGCGGGGCGCGACTGGACCGCGGCCCACGTCTCCGACCCGGCGCTGCTGCCGGTGTTCGAGCGCATCTACGAGGACACCGACCGCTACTGGCGCGAGTACGCGCTGTGCGAGGACCTGGTGGACCTGGAGACGCAGTTCCAGACCTGGCGCTTCCGGCACATGCGCACGGTGATGCGGATCATCGGCTTCAAGCGTGGCACCGGCGGCTCCAGCGGGGTGGGTTTCCTCAAGGACGCGCTGGAACTCACCTTCTTTCCTGAACTGTTCGAGGTGCGCACCAGCATCGGTCCCGGCTGACGCCCGGGCGTGCGCGGGCCCACCCCGCGCGGCGCGGGGCCCGGCGTGGCGCGCAGGATCGATGCCGGCGCGGCGCTAACTGCCCGCTGCCACGGCGTTTTTCCGGCCACCGGCGCGCGCCGGCGGCCGTACCCGGGCGTGTGTTCGCATTGACGCCCGGCGCCGGGGTCTGGGATTCTCGGCCCACTCCGGGGGCCAGGCGCCCCCGCAATCCCGTTCAGATACAAGGATTCCCATGAGCGCCGACGTCGTCGAGCCCAAGGTCGCGGCCCCGCCGCCGCACTCTCCCGTGCTGCCCCAGTTCCCCCAGGTCCTCGGCCATCCCCGGCCGCTGTGGATGCTGTTCATGGCCGAGTTCTGGGAACGCTTCGCCTTCTACGGCATGCGCTGGGCGCTCACGCTGTACATCGTGGCCCAGTTCTTCGGCGGCGACGCCTCGGGCGAGGCCTACGCCGGCCGCACCTACGGCGCCTACCTGGCGCTGGTGTACGCCAGCGCGATCTTCGGCGGCTACGTGGCCGACCGCGTCATCGGCTACCAGCGCTCGATCCTGCTCGGCGCGGTGATCATGGCCGCCGGCCTGTTCATGATCATGGTGCCCAACCAGCAGGTGTTCCTGTTCGGCCTGGCCACGGTGATCGTGGGCAACGGCCTGTTCAAGCCGAACATCTCCTCCATGGTCGGCCAGCTCTACGCGCAGGGCGACTCGCGCCGCGACCGCGGCTTCACCATCTTCTACATGGGCATCAACGCCGGCGCGCTGCTGTCGCCGCTGCTGACCGGCTGGCTCGCCGAGCAGGTGTTCGGCACGCCGATGGAGCAGAACTACAAGGTGGTGTTCGCCGCCTCGGGCGTGGGCATGCTGCTGAGCCTGTTCTGGTTCTGGTTCGGCCGCCGCCAGCTGCAGGGCATCGGCCTGCCGCCGGCCGGCGCCGAGGGCCTGTCGCGGGTGGCCTGGGTCGCGCTGGGCGCGGTCGTGGCCATCCCGGTGGCCTACCTGCTGCTGGCCAAGGTGGGCGCCGCGGCGCTGGCCTGGCTGCTGGGCGCGCTGTTCGTCGGCCTGGGCGTGATGCTGCTGGTGGAGGCCGTGCGCAACGGCAAGGTGCAGACGCACCGGGTGATCGCCATGCTGATCATCTTCGCGTTCAACGTCATGTTCTGGATGTTCTTCGAGCAGGCCGGCAGCTCCTTCAACTTCCTGGCGCAGAACATCATCGATCGCGACTTCGGCGGCTGGGAGTTCCCGGTGGGCTGGTTCCAGTCGGTCAACCCCATCGCCATCGTGGCGCTGGCGCCGGTGGTGGCGCTGCTGTGGGGCGTGCTGGACCGCCGCGGCATCGAGCCGTCGATCCCGCGCAAGTTCGGCCTGGGCCTGGTGTTCAACGGCCTGGCCTTCCTGCTGCTGATGTACGCGCTGTCCAGCCTGGTCAGCGACGCCGGCAAGATCCCGTTCTGGACGCTGTTCGCGGTGTACGTGATCCAGACCGTGGGCGAGCTGTTCCTGTCGCCGATCGGCCTGTCGATGGTCACCAAGCTGGCGCCGGTGCGCCTGGTCGGCCTGGCGATGGGCGGCTGGTTCCTGTCCACCGCCATCGGCAACAACCTGTCGGGCATCTTCGCCGGCTTCGTCAGCGGCACCGAGGGCATGACCGTGGCCTCGGCGCTGACCGGCTACACCTTCGGTTTCTGGTCGCTGCTGGGCGCGGGCGTGGCGCTGTTCCTGGTCGCCCCGCTGATCCAGAAGCTGATGCACGGGGTCAAGTGAGGATGGCGGCGGGCGCTCGCGGCATGCTGCTGGCCGCGCCGCTGCTGGGGCTGCTGCTGGGCTGCACGGCCGGCGAGGAGCCGGCCACGGCCGGGCCCCCGCTGCCGGTGGACACCACGCCGCAGCGTCCGCCGGTGGCCGATGTGCGCGAGCCGGTCGCCTCGGGCAACACGCCCGCGGCGGCCGACATCGCTGCCATCGCCGCGCTGGGCGCGGCGTTCGACCCGGCGCGCGACCCGGCCGCCGACCTGGCCACGGCCAGGGTGGAGGCCGCCCGCGGCGGCCGCCGC
>DASRYN010000090.1:0-5893 GCA_035687185.1 Pseudoxanthomonas sp.
CCGGCCGCGGGAGAAGCTCCCGCGGGCCGGCACGCTGTACCCGGGGGCGCGCCCGCCATGGCGCGCCGTGGTCCCGGTGTCCGTGGTCCCTTGCCGCCGGGCCGGTACCGGCCCGGCGGGCTTTCCGCGCAGGAGGCGTGGAGGCGGGAAACCCCGGCACGGCAAGGGCTTTCGTTAAGATTCAGCGAATTGCGTGCTATTCTCAGCGGCCTTTTACGCGGCCGACCGCCACCCTCCGTCGCCAGCTTTTCTCCATGACCCGGCAGCGCACCCTCAAGAACACGATCCGCGCCACCGGCGTGGGCCTGCACAGCGGCAACAAGGTCTACATGACCCTGCGCCCGGCGCCGGCCGACCACGGCATCGTGTTCCGCCGCACCGACCTGGAGCCGGCGGTGGAAGTGCCGGCCTCGGCCAGCCTGGTCACCGAGACCACGCTGTGCACCGGCCTGACCTGCGGCGCGGCCAAGATCCAGACCGTCGAGCACCTGATGTCGGCCGCCGCCGGCCTGGGCATCGACAACATGATCGTGGAGCTGTCCGCCGCCGAGCTGCCGATCATGGACGGCTCGGCCGGCCCGTTCGTGTTCCTGCTGCAGTCGGCGGGCATCGCCGAGCAGGACGCGCCCAAGCGCTTCATCCGCATCCTGCGCGAGGTCGAGGTGCGCGACGGCGACAAGGTCGCCCGCTTCACCCCCTACGACGGCTACCGGCTGGACTTCACCATCCAGTTCGACCACCCGATGATCCCGGCGCAGCAGTCGCGCGCGCGGCTGGAGTTCTCCACCGCCGCGTACATCAAGGAGATCTCCCGCGCCCGCACCTTCGGCTTCATGCGCGACCTGGAGTACATGCGCGAGCTGAACCTGGCGCTGGGCGGCTCGATGGACAACGCCATCGTGCTGGACGAGTTCCGCGTCCTCAACGACGACGGCCTGCGCTACGCCGACGAGTTCGTGCGCCACAAGATCCTGGACGCGGTGGGCGACCTGTACCTGGTCGGCGCCCCGATCCTGGGCGCGTACGAGGGCTACAAGTCCGGCCACGCGCTCAACAACAAGCTGGCCCGCGCCCTGCTGGCCGACGCCACGGCGTGGGAGCGCGTCAGCTTCGAGGACGCCCCGGCACCGCTGGCCTACGGCACGCCCGCCCTGGCCTGAGCGGGCGCGCCCGCGCCCCGATCCGCCCTTTCCGGTGGCGCCTGCGGCGCCTGCCGCCCGCACGCCGCGTTCACGTCGGCTCGACGCCCCATTCACGGAAGGCGTGCCTTCACCCTCTGCTCCGAACCGTGAACCCGGTTCGGGGTTGCGTCCGTTCCTAACGGATATTTAACTATTCGCTAACGACGTGAGGACGATGTGAGGCTAGGATGCCGGCGCGGGTTGGTCATCGGGTTGCAACGCTACGTTGCGCCCCGGCCGGTGACGGACCCCGGGGCCTGATCCCCGGAACCCGCGGAATCCCCGGGGGGGGATTCCCGCAAGGATGCCAATGCGTCGCTCACGGCTTGGCGAGCGACGGCTGAAACCGAGGGGGCCGGTGCTACCGCTACCTGCGGGCGCAACGGCGCGGTGGTTGTCTTGACGATGACTGCAGTGGGGTTCAGCCCGACGGATCGGGCCGCATCGAGGAGTTCGGCCTCGGCAAGGCGCAGGCGCGCCCGCCAGACCGGCGAATCGGTGACGAAGACGAGCTGTTCGCCGGATACGTTGGCCAACCGGCAATGGGGCGCCAGCCCCGGCGGCAGCAGGGGACGCAATCGCTGGTCCAGCGCGTCGAGCCACAGGGCACGGCGCAGGGGGGCTCCAGTTTCATCCGCCAGCGCGGCTTCGGCCGCAGGAAGCGGAAGGGCCGCCCGGCGAGCGTTGGGCTTTGAATGAGGCATACCTACAGCATGAGCTACAAACTGATCGTTAGGAACCCACGTGCCGGCAACGCCGGCGGCTGGTGGGGCCGCATGCAGGGATGGGGCGCGCAGCGCCCGGGCCTCATGATCGGGGCCGTCCTGGCCACCGGTATCCTGGTCGGCGCGGGCGCCACCGCCGGGGTGGGCATGGCCGGCACCGAACGGATGGAATCGCAACTGGCGCGGCAGCAGCGCGAACTGGAGCAGGTGCGCCGCCAGTCGCAGCAGGAAATCAACGCCCTGGCCGCGCGCCTGGGCGAATTGCAGGCCCAGGCCAACCGGCTCAACGCGCTGGGCGAGCGCCTGACCGAGGCCGGCCAACTGGAGGACGGCGAGTTCGACTTCCAGGGCGCGCCCGGCCAGGGTGGCGCCGGCCCGGTGGGCGACATGCCGCTGTCGGAGCTGGTGCAGGGGCTGGACGAGGTCGAGCGCCAGTTCGCCGCCTCCGGGCAGCAGCTGTCGGTGATGGAGTCGCTGCTGTTCGACCGCCAGCTGGAGAACAACGCCGTGCCTTCCGGCGCGCCGGTGCGCCGCAGCTACATCACCTCCAGCTTCGGCAACCGCGCCGATCCGTTCGGCCGCGGCCGCCAGTTCCACAAGGGCATCGACTTCGACGCCAACGTCGGCGACCCGGTGATGTCGGTGGCCGACGGCGTGGTCAGCTTCGCCGGCACCCGCAGCGGCTACGGCCACACGGTCGAGGTCGACCACGGCAACGGCTATGTCACGCGCTACGCGCACAATTCGCGGCTGACGGTGAAGGCCGGCGACCTGGTCCGCGCCGGGCAGCAGGTGGCCAAGGCCGGTTCCAGCGGCCGCTCCACCGGCGCGCACGTGCATTTCGAGGTATGGGAGAACGGGCGCGTGGTCAATCCGCGCCAGTTCCTCGGCGACGGCCGCGCGCCGGTCGCCCGCCGCGGCCGCGGCTGATCCGGGCCGGCAGGCCCGGCGCCCGCAGCCACCAGGCCGCCTTGCCGGATCCGGCGCGGCACGCCATCCACGGCCACGACACCGGGCGCCGGCGAGGCGGTGCCCGCGGCACGTGGCCGCGTGCGCCCGCGCCGTCGCGCGGAGGGGCCGCCGATCGCATCGCCGAGCCGCCGTGCAAGGCGGCTTGAGATCGGCCCCGGTCGTCCCAAGCTACAATGCGATGTTGCCGCGAACGGGGCGCACTGCGCCCTGTTTCGTTTGGGGCGGCCGCGCGGCGGTCCCACGGCGTTCCTTCCCAACCGGTCTCCTCGATGATCAACAAACTGCTCACCCGTGTCTTCGGCAGCCGCAACGAGCGGCTCCTGCGCCAGCTGGACCGCATCGTCGCCAGGATCAACGCCCTGGAGCCCGAGATGCAGGCGCTCTCCGACGAGGCGCTCAAGGCCAAGACGCCGGAGTTCCAGAAGCGCATCGCCGGGGGTGAGACGCTGGACAAGGTGCTGCCCGAGGCCTTCGCCGTCTGCCGCGAGGCCAGCCGCCGCGTGCTGGGCATGCGCCATTACGACGTGCAGCTGATCGGTGGCATGGTGCTGCACCTGGGCAAGATCGCCGAGATGCGCACCGGCGAGGGCAAGACCCTGGTGGCGACGCTTCCGGTGTACCTCAACGCCCTGGAAGGCAAGGGCGTGCACGTGGTCACCGTCAACGACTACCTGGCCCGCCGCGACGCGGCCTGGATGGGCAAGCTGTACAACTGGCTGGGCCTCAGCGTGGGCGTGGTCTACCCGGGCATGCCGCACTCGGACAAGCACGCCGCCTACGCCGCCGACATCACCTACGGCACCAACAACGAGTTCGGCTTCGACTACCTGCGCGACAACATGGCGCTGAGCAAGGCCGACCGTTTCCAGCGCGGCCTGCACTACGCCATCGTCGACGAGGTGGACTCCATCCTCATCGACGAGGCGCGCACCCCGCTGATCATCTCCGGCCCGGCCGACGAGTCGCCCGAGCTGTACATCCGGGTCAACCGCATCGTCCCGCAGCTCAAGCGCCAGGAGGTCGAGGACGGCATCGGCGACTACTGGGTCGACGAGAAGGGCAAGCAGGTGCACCTGTCCGAGGCGGGCATGGAACACGCCGAGGAGCTGCTGCGCCGCGCCGGCATCATCGCCGCCGAGGACAGCCTCTACGGCGCCAACAACCTTTCGGTGGTGCACCACCTCAACGCGGCGCTGCGCGCGCACGCCATCTACCAGCGCGACGTGGACTACATCGTGCGCGACGGCGAGGTGGTGATCGTCGACGAGTTCACCGGCCGCACCCTGCCTGGCCGCCGCTGGTCCGACGGCCTGCACCAGGCCGTCGAGGCGAAGGAGGGCGTGCCGGTCCAGCGCGAGAACCAGACGCTGGCCAGCATCACCTTCCAGAACCTGTTCCGCATGTACAAGAAGCTGTCCGGCATGACCGGCACGGCGGACACCGAGGCCTACGAGTTCCAGAGCATCTACGGCCTGGAAGTGGTGGTCATCCCCACCCACAAGCCGGTGCAGCGCAAGGACCACCCGGACCAGGTGTTCCTCAACCGCGAGGGCAAGTTCCGCGCGGTGCTGGCCGACATCCAGGACTGCCACCAGCGCGGCCAGCCGGTGCTGGTGGGCACCACCTCGATCGAGACCTCGGAGATGCTCTCCACCTTCCTGCGCGAGGCGGGCGTGGCGCACGAGGTGCTCAACGCCAAGCAGCACGAGCGCGAGGCGCAGATCGTGGCCAACGCCGGCCGCCCCGGCGCGGTGACCATCGCCACCAACATGGCCGGCCGCGGCACCGACATCGTGCTCGGCGGCTCGCTGGAGACCGAGCTGCAGGCGCTGGGCGAGGACGCGGCCGACGCCGACAGGGAGCGCGTGCGCGCCGCCTGGCGCGAGCGCCACGAGCAGGTCAAGGCCGCCGGCGGCCTGCACATCATCGGCACCGAACGCCACGAGTCGCGCCGCATCGACAACCAGTTGCGCGGTCGCTCCGGCCGCCAGGGCGACCCGGGCTCCTCGCGCTTCTACCTGTCGCTCGAAGACAACCTGATGCGCATCTTCGCGTCCGACTGGGTGCAGAAGGCCATGCGCATGATGGGCATGAAGGAGGACGACGTCATCGAGGACAAGCTGGTCAGCCGGCAGATCGAGAAGGCGCAGCGCAAGGTCGAGGCGCACAACTTCGACATCCGCAAGAACCTGCTGGACTTCGACGACGTCAACAACGACCAGCGCAAGGTCATCTACGCCCAGCGCGACGAGCTGCTGGAGGCCGACTCGGTGAAGGAGAACGTCGACGGCATCCGCGGCGACGTGATCCACGACATGGTCGCCCGCTTCGTGCCGCCGGAGTCGGTGGACGAGCAGTGGGACCTGCCGGGCCTGGAGGCCGCGCTGGAAGGCGAGCTGGGCCTGAACCTGGACCTGCAGGGCCTGGCCCGCTCCAGCGAGGAGCTGGACGCCGAGCGCATCGAGCAGCACGTGCAGGAAGCGGTAGCGGCCCTGTTCGCCGGGAAGGAGGCGCAGCTGGGCCCCGAGACCATGCGCGCGCTGGAGAAGCACATCATGCTCACCGTGCTCGACCAGGGCTGGAAGGAGCACCTGGCGCGCATGGATTACCTGCGCCAGGGCATCCACCTGCGCGGCTACGCGCAGAAGCAGCCCAAGCAGGAGTACAAGAAGGAAGCCTTCGAGCTGTTCTCGGAGATGCTGGACAACGTCAAGCGCCAGGTCGTGGTGCTGCTGGCGCGCGTGCGCATCCGCAGCGACGAGGAAGTGGCCGCGCTGGAGGCGCAGGAGCGCGCCCAGGCCGAGGCGCAGCTGCGCCAGGCCCAGTTCCAGCACGCGCCCACCGGCGGCTACGGCACCGAGGACGAGGTCGCCGACCTGCAGGGCCGCGCGGCGCCGGGCGGACCGGTGCAGCGCGACGCGCCCAAGGTGGGCCGCAACGATCCCTGTCCCTGCGGCAGCGGCAAGAAGTACAAGCACTGCCACGGCCAGCTCGGCTGAGGCGCGCCCGCGCCGG
>DASRYN010000091.1:0-2823 GCA_035687185.1 Pseudoxanthomonas sp.
CCGGCGCCGGGTTCGCCGCAGGCCAGGCAGCGGGCCGGCAGCAGCGCCAGCGACAGCCGGGCCCACGCCCCCCGCGCGCGGTAAACCGGAAAGACGGATTCTTGGTTGACAGGGTCGGGCATGCTTTCCAGACTGCCCCGCCACGGCCACCCGCCGCTGTCAGGAAACCGCCCCGATGCCTTCGGAAATCCGCCACGACTGGCGCCGCGAGGAACTGCTCGCGCTGTTCGACCTGCCCTTCACCGAGCTGCTGCACCGCGCGGCCAGCGTCCACCGCGCGCACTTCGACCCGGCCGAGGTGCAGGTCTCGACCCTGCTCTCGGTCAAGACCGGCGGTTGCCCCGAGGACTGCGGCTACTGCCCGCAGGCGCAGCGCTACCACACGGGGGTGGCGGCCACCAAGCTGATGTCGGTGGACGAGGTGCTGGAGAAGGCGCGCGCGGCGCGGGCCGCCGGCGCCAGCCGCTTCTGCATGGGCGCGGCCTGGCGCAGCCCGAAGGACCGCGACATCCCCAAGGTCGCCGAGATGATCCGCGAGGTGAAGGCGCTGGGCCTGGAAACCTGCGCCACGCTGGGCATGCTCAGCGGCGAACAGGCGCAGGCGCTGAAGTCCGCCGGTCTGGACTACTACAACCACAACCTGGACACCGCGCCGGAGTTCTACGGCGAGATCATCCACACCCGCGAGTACCAGGACCGCCTGGACACGCTGGCCCACGTACGCGATGCGGGCATGAAGACCTGCTGCGGCGGCATCGTCGGCATGGGCGAGACCCGCGAGCAGCGCGCCGGGCTGCTGCAGGCGCTGGCCAACCTGCCCGCGCACCCGGACTCGGTGCCGATCAACCGGCTGGTGCAGGTGCCGGGCACGCCGCTGCACGGCACCCGCGAGCTGGACCCGTTCGAGTTCGTGCGCACGATCGCGGTGGCGCGCATCGCCATGCCGCGGTCGATGGTGCGCCTGTCGGCCGGCCGCGAGGGCATGAGCGACGAACTGCAGGCGCTGTGCTTCGCCGCGGGCGCCAACTCCATCTTCTACGGCGAGAAGCTCCTGACCACCGGCAACCCCGACGCGGACCGCGACCAGGCCCTGTTCGCCCGCCTCGGACTGCGGCCGATGCCGCTGGCCCAATGTGACGCCCGTCACGGAACCGCGGACGGGGCCGGCGCTACCGTGCATGCGGACATCACCGCGCCCGCGGCAGCCTAGGCGCGGCCACCACCGCAGCGCTCCCGGGGGGGAGGGGCAACCGACATGGCACGCATCGACATCCACGACCGCCTCCAGGGCCAGCGGCGCCAGCGCCTGGCCCAGGGCCGCCAGCGCCAGCGCCGCACCGTGGCCCGCCGCGACGGCGTGCGCCTGGAGGTCGACGGCCGCTGGCTGACCGGCTTCTGCAGCAGCGACTACCTGGGCCTGGCCTCGCAGTTCGAGGTCGCCGCCGCGCTGCAGGACACGGCCGCGCGCGAGGGCGTCGGCGCCACCGCCTCGCACCTGGTGTGCGGGCACCACGCCGTGCACGAGCAGCTGGAACGGGAGATGGCCGAATGGCTGGGCGTGCCGCGCGCGCTGCTGTTCGGCAGCGGCTTCGCCGCCAACCTGGCGGTGCAGCAGGCGCTGCTCGAGGACAGCGACGTCTGCGTGCAGGACCGGCTCAACCACGCCAGCCTGATCGACGCCTCGCGCCTGGCCGGCTGCCGCCTGCGCCGCTACCCGCACCTGGACGCCGAGGGCGCCATGCGCCAGCTGCGCAACGCGCCCGAGGGCGCGGCGATGCTCGCCACCGACGGCGTGTTCAGCATGGACGGCGACGTGGCCCCGCTGCGCGCGCTGTCGCTGGTGGCGCGCACCCAGCAGGCGCTGCTGTACGTGGACGACGCCCACGGCGTCGGCGTGCTCGGCCCCGAGGGCCGCGGCAGCGTGGCCGAGGCCGGACTGGACGCGAACGACGTCCCGCTGCAGCTGGCCACCCTGGGCAAGGCGCTGGGCGGCTACGGCGCGCTGGTCGCCGGCGACGCCGACCTGGTCGAGCACCTGGCGGGCACGGCGCGTCCCTACCTGTACACCACCGCGCTGCCACCCGCGCTGGCCGCGGCCTCGCTGGCCGCGCTGCGCCTGGCCCGGCGCGACGAATGGCGGCGCGAGCGGCTGCGCGAGCTGATCGGCCTGTTCCGCGACGGCGCCAGCCGCTTCGGCCTGGACCTGATGCCGTCGGCCACCCCGATCCAGCCGGTGCTGTGCGGCGGCGAGGCGGCCGCGCTGGCGATGTCCGCCGCGGTCGAGCGCGCCGGCTTCCTGGTCACCGCGATCCGCCCGCCCACCGTGCCCGAGGGCGGTTCCCGCCTGCGCGTGATCCTCTCGGCGCTGCACACGCCGCAGCAGGTGCAGGCGCTGCTGGCGGCCATCGCCGATGCCCGCGACCGCGTCGCCGGCGGGCGCGAAGCGGTGGCGTGAGCGCCGCGGTGCCGGAACGCCGGCAGGTGTGGGAGGCGATGTCGGAGCTGTACCTGGACGCCCCCGTCGACGCGGCGACGCTGGCCCGCGTGGCCGCGGTGCTGGCCCGCTCGCCGTATCCGCCGGACGAGCTGGAACGGATCCTGCGCCACGAGGTGCATCCGGTGCTGGCGCCCAACCTGTGCAGCGTGGCCGGGGTGTGGTCCGGCTTCGAGCCCGGTTGGCTGGCAGAGGCCATCGTCGCGCACCTGCGGCGGCCGTGGCCGGTGCGCTGGTGGCGCGCGCGGGCGATGCGCGCGCACGCGGCGGCCCTGTGGCGGCAGTTGGCCGGGGCCGTCGCCGCGGCGCGGCGGGCCTGAGCCGGGGGG
>DASRYN010000092.1:0-3784 GCA_035687185.1 Pseudoxanthomonas sp.
CGGTGATGGAGGCGCTGTTCGCCGGGCCGCGCAACGTGCTGCAGCTGGAGCAGGCGGTGATCTCGATGCTCGCCGGCGACGTGTTCGACTCGCGCGCGGTACGCTGGCGGCTGTACGTGTTCCGCCTCGTGTACCTGCTCACCGCGCTGGCGATGGCGCCGCAGGCGCTGCGCGGCTGGTGGCGGCGGCGGCGCCAGGTGGGCGAGCGCTTCAGCGGCGACACGCTGCAGGGAGGCAACCCGTGAGCGCGCCGCAGCCGGCCCACGACCCGCCGCGCCTGCAGCTGGCGTACGCCGCCGCGGACACCCTCCCGCGGCAGCTGGAGGATCCGCGGGTGCTGGCGGTGGTCGGCTTCGGCGCCGGGGCGCCGCGGGTGGACGACCCGCGCTGGCTGCGCGTGCCGCTGCAGCCGCTGCCGGGGCAGGCGCCGTTGATCGAGGTGTGGCGCGGCGGCGGCCCGGTCGCCTCCGGCCGCGACGGCGACGTGGCCTGGGCCGACGACGGCCGCCTGCTGTTCGGCGCACTGGAGGTGGACGAGGACGGCGCCGACATCGAGGCCGCCGCCGGCCGCGCCTACGCGCGGATGCAGGCGTTCCTGGCCGCGCGCGGGGCGCCGCGCCTGCTGCGCGTGTGGAACTACCTGGACGCCATCACCGAGGGCGAGGGCGACGCCGAGCGCTACCGCCGCTTCTGCGTGGGCCGCGCCGCGGGCATGGGCCGGGTCGAGGCCGCGACGCTGCCCGCGGCCACCGCCATCGGCCGCCGCGACGGCGTGCGCCGCCTGCAGGTGTACTGGCTGGCCGCGCGCGCCGCCGGCACGCCGGTGGAGAACCCGCGCCAGGTCAGCGCCTACCGCTACCCGCGCCAGTACGGCCCGCAGCCGCCCAGCTTCGCCCGCGCCATGCTGCCACCGGACGGGACGGCGATGCCGCTGCTGCTGTCGGGCACCGCCGCGATCGTCGGCCACGCCTCGCAGCACCTGGACTCGGTGCAGGCGCAGGTGGACGAGACCCTGGCCAACCTCGACAGCCTGATCGCCGCCGCGCGCCGCCGCGCGCCGGCGCTGCCGCCGTCGCTGGGCCCCGGCAGCCTGCTCAAGGTCTACGTGCGCGATCGCGAGGACGCCGCCGCCGTCGCCGCGCGGCTGGACGCGCACCTGGGCCCGTCCGTGCCGCGACTGCTGCTGCACGCGCAGGTGTGCAGGCGCGAGCTGCGGGTGGAGATCGACGGCGCGCACGGGCCCGCCCCCGCGGCCTGAGTTCGCGCCCGGCATTTGCCATACTGCGCCGCCGCCCGGTGGCGGCACGGCCCGCGGGCCGCGAACCAAGGGAGGGGAACCCATGCGCCATACCATCGTGGCCGCCTGGCTGGCGGCTGCCCTGTCCACCGTGCTCGCCGTGCCGCACGCAGCGGCCGGACAGACGCCCGCCGCAGCCGCCGGCACCGCCGGCGTGGCCCGCATCGACAAGGCGCGCATCGACGCCGCCCTCGGCGGCCTGGTCGAATCCGGCACCCTGGTCGGCGTTTCGGCCCTGGTCTGGCAGGACGGGCGCGAGGCCTACTTCGGCGCCTTCGGCCATGCCGACCGCGAGGCCGGGCGGCCGATGCGGCGCGACACCATCGTGCAGATCTTCTCCATGACCAAGCCGGTCACCGGCGTGGCGCTGATGCAGCTGTACGAGCAGGGCCGCTTCCGTCTCGACGACCCGCTGTCCAGGTACCTGCCCGAATTCGCCGACGTGCGCGTGTACGCCGGCACCGACGTGCACGGCAAGCCGCTGCTGGTGGCGCCGGAACGGCCGATCACCGTGCGCGACATGCTGCGCCACACCTCGGGCATGGTCGGCGGCGCGGAAGACCCCGGCCCGGTCGGCGAGATGTACCGCCAGGCCGACGCCGAGAACCTGGAGAACACGCTGGCCGAGAAGGTGCGGCGCCTGGCCTCGCTGCCGCTGCTGTACCAGCCGGGCACGCGCTGGGTGTATTCGCAGGCGGTGGACGTCCAGGCGCGGCTGGTCGAGGTGCTTTCCGGGCAGCCCTTCGACGCCTACCTGCAGCAGCACGTGTTCGGCCCGTTGAAGATGAAGGACACGCGCCACGTGGTGCGCGCGCAGGACTGGCCGCGGGTGGCGGCGCTGTACCGGCGCAGCGACGACGGCGTGATGACGCGCATCCCCGACGCCGAGGCCTACCGCCCCTACAACCGCGACTGGCCGCTGAAGATGGGCGGCTGGGGCCTGACCTCCACGCTGGACGACTACATGCGCTTCGCGCGCATGCTGGCCAACGGCGGCGAGCTGGACGGCGTGCGCCTCCTGCAGCCGTCCACGGTGCGGCTGATGGCCAGCGACGCGCTGCCGGCCACGGTGACCGACACCTCGTGGCTGCCCGGCAAGGGCCAGGTCGGCTTCGGCATCGACTTCGCCGTGCGCGTGGCCCCGCCGCGCAGCGCGGACGAGGCCTCGGGCGAGGTCGGCGAGTTCTTCTGGGACGGCGCGGCCAACACCCTGTTCTGGGTCGACCCGATCAACGGCATCAGCGCGGTGCTGTTCGCGCAGTGGCTGCCGTTCGGCAAGGTGCCGCTGCACAAGGCCTTCCGCGACGCGGTCTACGCCGACGACACCTCCGCTGCCGCGCCGCGCTAGCCGCGGCCATGCCGGCGCCCGCCGCCGCGGGCGCCCGGCTCAGCGCGCCGGCGCGCACCCATCCTTGCGGCGGAACGGATTCCAGCGCGCACCCTGGCCGCAGCGTTCGGCCGCCGCCTGCGCCGCGCGCCGCGCCGCGGCCTCGGCCTCACGCAGCGCCTGCTGCGCGCGTGCCTGCTCCAGCCGCTGCGCCTGCAGCCTGCGCACCGCCTCGCGGATCTGCGGCAGCGCGGCCAGCGCGGCCTTCTCGCCCTCGAGGATGGCCTGGTTGCGGCGGGCGAAGTCGGCCGGGCCGAAGTCGGTGACCTTAGGCCGGATCACCACGTCCGCGCGCGCCAGCTCCTGCTCGCCCAGGCGCTGGCCCATGATCGCGATGGACTGGTTGACGATGCCCAGCATGCCTTCCGGCCGCCGGCCGCCGGCCTTGCTGGAGATGTCCACGGCCACCACCAGGTCGGCGCCCAGTTCGCGCGCCGCGTCCACCGGCACCGGGCTGACCACGCCGCCGTCCACATACTGGTACTGGCCGATGGTCACCGGCTCGAATACGCCCGGCACGCTGCTGGAGGCGCGCACGGCCTGGCCGGTGTTGCCGCGCACGAACACGGTGCGCTCGCCGGTCTCCAGGCGCGTGGCCACCGCGGCGAAGGGCTTGCGCAGGCGCTCGATCGGGCGCTTGCCCACCTGTTCGTTGACGTAATCCTGCAGCGCCAGGCCCTGCACCAGGCCGCCGGAGAACAGGCGCACGTCGCGGATGCTGGCCTCGTCCAGGGCGACGGCCTTCTCCTGCAACTGGAACGGATCCATGCCGCCGGCATACAGCGCGCCGACCACGCTGCCGGCGCTGGTGCCGGCCACCACGACGGGCGCGAGGCCGTTGGCCTCGAGCATCTTGATCACGCCGATGTGGGCGAAGCCCTTGGCCGCGCCGCCGCCCAGGGCCAGGCCGATGCGCACCGGCGGCAGGGCCGGGTCCACCCGTGCGGGCGGCGGTTCCGGCGCCGGCGGCGCCTCCGGCCGGGGGCCGCCGCAGGCGCCCAGCAGCAGCATGGCCAGCAGTGCAGGCAAGCGGAGGCGGGGAGCGGGACGGGGCGGTGCGGATCTCACGGGCGGCACGCGGAAGCGCCGCGGGGCGCGGC
>DASRYN010000093.1:0-8144 GCA_035687185.1 Pseudoxanthomonas sp.
GTGGCGGCCACGAGGGCCGCCACGACCAGCACCATGCCGATGGAACGGCTGCGGAGCATCGATCAGCGTGCGGTGTAGACGATCTCGACGCGACGGTTCTGCGCCCAGCAGCTCTCGCCGGACTCGGTGCAGACCGGACGCTCCTCGCCGAAGCTGACCACTTCCAGCTGGCTGGCCGAGCCGCCGGCGGCCTGCACGGCCGAGTTCACGGCGTTGCCGCGGCGCTCGCCCAGGCCGATGTTGTACTCGCGGCTGCCGCGCTCGTCGGCGTTGCCCTGCAGGGTGATGCGGGCGGACGGACGGTCGACCAGGTACTTGGCGTGGCAG
Organism: Pseudoxanthomonas sp.; assembly: GCA_035687185.1. Lineage (GTDB taxonomy): Bacteria > Pseudomonadota > Gammaproteobacteria > Xanthomonadales > Xanthomonadaceae > Pseudoxanthomonas. The sequence goes on from DASRYN010000093.1 coordinate 328, forward strand.
GCGACGATGGCCTGGAACTCCGGCTTCAGCGCATCCTGGTCGAAGTCGAAGTACACCACGCGCTGGCGCAGGCAGGCGTCGGTGTCCAGGTCCTCCGGACCGTAGCGGCCGTCATCGGCGACCGGCGCGGTCGGGGTGGTCGGGGCCGGCTCGGCGGCGGGCTGCTCCTTGACCTTCTTCGAGCAACCGGCCAGGACGGCCACGGAAAGCATGGAAACCAGCAGGACTCGGGTGGAGGTGTTCATGATCATTTCCTTGTGATGCATACAGGGTGGTTTGAGGGGTGGAACTCAACGCTGCGAATCTTACAACCGATCTTTAACGGGCGCTGCGGTATGGCGACCAGGCCGGCTCGCGCACGTCCCCGTCGGCCAGGACCAGGCGCTGGCGGACCCGGCCGTCGGCCGAGACCGCGTACAGCACCCCGCGCCCGCCCTCGCGCGCGGCATACAGCAGCATGCTGGCGTTGGGGGCGAAGCTGGGGGATTCGTCCAGGGACCCGGTGGACACCGTGCTCCAGCGCGGGGAGCCCAGGCTGGTGTCCATGATCGCGATCCGGTAGGTGTTGCCGGCGCCCTGCGCCACCGCGATCTTCTTGCCGTCGTAGGAGACGCTGGCGGTGGCGTTGTAGTTGCCCTGGAAAGTGACGCGGCTGGCGCTGCCGCCGCTGGCCGGCACCTGGTAGATCTGCGGGCGGCCGCCGCGGTCGGAAGTGAAGTAGATGGTCGAGCCGTCGGCGCTCCAGGTCGGCTCGGTGTCGATGCCGAAGTGGTTGGTCAGCTGGGTCAGCTGGCGGCTGCCCAGGTCCATGACGTAGATCTCCGGGTTGCCGCTGCGCGACAGCGCCAGGGCCAGGCGACGGCCGTCGGGGGAGAAGGACGGCGCGCCGTTGATGCCGCGGAAGCTGGAGACCAGCTCGCGCGCACCGGTGGCGATGTCCTGGACGTAGATGGAGGAATTGCCGCGCTCGAAGCTCACGTACGCCAGCTTGCGCCCGTCCGGGCTCCAGGCCGGCGACAGCAGCGGCTCGGCCGAGCGCACCACGGTCTGCGGGTTCCAGCCGTCGGAATCGGCCACCACCAGCGCGTAGCGCATGTTGTTGCCGCTGCCGCTGGCGGTGACGTAGGCGATGCGGGTCCAGAACGCGCCGCGCACGCCGAGGATCTTCTCGTAGATGGCGTCGGCGATCTGGTGGGCCACGTCGCGCATGGCGTTGGCGCGCGCGGTCATGGCCAGGCCCAGCAGGCGCTCGGCGCGGGCCACGTCGAACAGCTCGTACTCGACGCGGTAGCTGCCATCGCCGGCGTCCAGCACCCGGCCGACCACGATGTAGTCCTGCCGCAGCTGGCGCCAGGTCGGGTACTGGATCTCGCCGCCGCGGGTCGGGCGCTCCACCATCTGCGCCTCGGGGAGGGTACGGAACTGGCCCGAACGGGCCAGGTCGTCGCGCACCACCTTGGCCACGTCGGTCTCCGGCGCGGCACCGCCGCCCTGGTAGGGCATGGGCACCACCGCGATCGGCAGGGCCGAGGCGTTGCCGCCGATGATGTCGATCTCCAGTCCCTGCTGCTGGGCAGACGCCGCCAGCGGCAGCAGGAGGGCGACGAACAGGGCGAACCAGCGCAACGGGGTCTTCATGGCGAAAGTCGTGGGGGTTCCGGTCCGGGGGGAAAGGGATAGCAGCGTGAGCGTGAACATTTTCGCAATCATGAACGAAAACGCGTGAACACCGGGTCCTGGCTGGATGCCCGGCGGCCGGAAAGGTCGCCGCGGCAACCATTCCGGCGGGGCCGGGCACGCGTCCGGCCGTCAGCGGTCCTGGGCCTCGAAGTTGAGGGTGAGGGTGCGCTGGAACACCGACTCGAAGCCGCGGTAGGGCAGCGGCTGGGCACGCAGCACCGCCGCTTCCAGCGAGCGCCGGCCGGCGTCGTCGTATGGGCAGCCGGGCTGCACCTGCACGTCGATCACCTCGCCGCCGGGCAGCTGGCGGATCTGCACACGGCAGCGCTGGCCCAGCGGCACGGTCTCCGGGCGGATCCACTGGCCCACCACCGCCTGCTGGATGGCCGCGGCGTACTTGGCCATCAGGTCGTCGCTGGTGCCGCCCTGCCCCGGCGAGCCCTGGCTGGGCGGGGCCGGGGTCGCGGCCTGGCGCTGCTGCGCCTGCTGCAGCTGGCGCAGGCGCTGCTCGGCCAGTTCGGCCTGGCGCGCGGCCTGCTCGCGCTGGCGGCGGATCTCGGCCAGCTTCCTCTGGCGCTCGGCCTCTTCCGCCTGGGCGGCCAGCCGGCGCTGGTTCTCGGCCTCCTTCTGGCGCTGCTGCTCGGTCAGGTCCACCTGCTGCTGGCGGCGGCGCTCCTCCTGCTCGCGCTCGGCCTGCTCCCGCGCGATCGCGTCGCGGCGGGCCTCGTCCTGGTCGACCGTGTCCGGCTCGGGCAGGAAGTCCTGGGCCTGCTGCTGCGGTGCCACCGGGGCGTCCTGCGGACGCGGCTCGGGCAGCGGCTGCGGCGGCGGCACGGTCTCTTCCGGCGCCGGCTCGGCCACCGGCGGCGGCAGCGGCTCGGGCAGCGGCTTGGGGGCTTCCTCGGCGCGGCGCTGGGCAGCGGCCACGTCGGAGGGGGACATCACCAGCGAGGCCTCGATCGCCGGCGAACCGGCGGCCGGCTCGACCTGCCGTTGCGGCGACCACCACCACGCCACCCAGAACAGCAGCGCCACCAGCGCGTGCAGGGCCACGGCCCGCAGGAGCGGGCCCGCCCACCCGCCGTCGCGGGGATCGGCCTGGCGCGGGTAGGCGTCAGCGTGCATTGCCACCCGGCTGGCTCATCAGGCTCACCCGCGGCACGCCGGCGGCCTGCACCAGGGCCATCGTGTCCATGACCTTCTGGTACTCGGCCACGCCCGGCGCGGCCACGAACACCGGCACCTCCCGGTTCTGGGCCACGAAGGCGCCCAGCCTGGCGGTGAGCTGGGTGGCGTCGATGGGCTCGGGCTTGCCGCCCTGCAGGGTCAGGAAATAGCGGCCCTCGGCGTCGACGGTGACGATCACCGGGTCCTTCTTGTTCTCCACCGCGCGCGCGTTGGAGCGCGGCAGGTCCACGTCCACGCTCAGGCTCAGCAGCGGCGCGGTGACCATGAAGATGATCAGCAGCACCAGCATCACGTCGATGTAGGGCACGACGTTGATCTCGGACTTGAGCTTGCGGCGCTTGTGGCGGGCGAATGTGCTCATGGCGTGCTCCCGTCGGGGCGGCGGCTCATTCGTCGCCGCCGGCCTGGCGCTGCAGGATCGAGCTGAACTCGTCGGCGAAGCTCTCGTAGCGCTGCGACAGCCGGTCCACGCGGGTGGTGTAGCGGTTGTAGGCCCACACCGCCGGGATGGCGACGAACAGGCCGATGGCGGTGGCGAACAGCGCCTCGGAAATGCCCGGCGCCACCGAGGCGATGCCCACCTGCTGGCCCTGGCTGACCATGTCGTGCATGGTCACCATGATGCCGAACACGGTGCCCACCAGGCCCACGTACGGCGCGGTGGAGCCGATGTTGGCGAGCAGCTCCAGGTTGCGCTCCAGGTGGCCCACCTCGCGCGTGTAGGCCACGCGCATGGCCCGCTGCGCGCCTTCCAGCTGCGCGCGGCCGTCGTGGCGGCGCTTGTCGCGCAGGCGGGTGAACTCGCGGAACCCGGACTCGAAGATCGCCTCCAGCCCGCTGACCGCGCGGTTGCGGTCGGTGGCCGCCGCATAGAGCTTGCCCAGGTCGGCGCCGGACCAGAACCGGTTCTCGAAGTCGTCCGCCTCCTGGTCGGCGCGCTTGAAGCTGCGCAGCTTGCGGAAGATGATCACCCAGCTGATCAGCGACCCGGCCAGCAGCAGCAGCACGATCAGCTTCACCGGCAGGCTCGCGCGCAGCATCAGGTCCAGGTAGTTGATGCCGCCGTGCGTGGCGGCGGCGGCGGCCCCTGCGGCGGCGGCGGCGGCGTCTTCCGGCAGCGCCTCCACCACGGTGGCCACCAGGGCCAGGATCGATACGGTCATCCTTCGTTCCTCAGTCGCATTGTTCGTTGCCTGGGCGCAGCCCGGCCGCGCGGCTCACGCCGTGGGACCGGCCTGCAGCGATTTCAGTTCCTCGTACAGCCTGTCTTCCATCGGGCAGGGGCGGAAATCCGCCGCCCGCAACGAGGCCACCTTCACCTCGGCGGCCAGCAGCGTCTCCTCGCCGCGCAGGATGCGCTGGGAGAAGACCGCACTGGCCCGGCCGACCCTGACGACCTCCGCGGTGACCTGCAGCAGGTCGTCCAGCCGCGCCGGGCGCAGGAACTCCAGCCGCATCGAATGCACCGCGAACACCAGCCCGGCCTGTTGCAGGGCCTGCTGGCCCCTGCCCATCGCCCGCAGCGCATCGCTGCGGGCGCGCTCCAGGAAGGCCAGGTAACGGGCGTGGTACACCACGCCACCGGCGTCGGTATCTTCCCAATAGACGCGTATCGGAATGCTGAACATCGGCTGGCTGCGGCAGGACAGGCCATAAAGCATGACCGCTGGCCGCGCCAACGGCCAGCCCGGCGTGCGCCTCCGTGCCGCAACACGCCTGCGGGCACCGCCGCCAGACCGAACAAGGCGATACCGCGCCGCACGGCGGTCGCCGGCAAGCCGGCTCCTACAGCGCCGATGCCCGCTCTGGTAGGAGCCCGTCTTGCGGGCGACCCGGCGGCGCAATGAAACGCGGCGAAGCCCGACCACCCCGCAGTCGCCGGCAAGGCCGGCTCCTACAGCGCCGATGCACGCTCTCGTAGGAGCCCGTCTTGCGGGCGACCCCGGCGGCGCGTTGGAACGCGGCGACACCCGACCACCCCACGGTCGCCGGCAAGGCCGGCTCCTACAGCGCCGGTGCAGCTCCCTCGTAGGAGCCCGTCTTGCGGGCGACCCGGCGGCGCGCTGGAACGCGGCGACACCCGACCCACCTCGCGGTCGCCGGCAAGGCCGGCTCCTACAGCCAGATACAGTCCCAGAAGGGATAGTCGCCGGCCCGCTCCACCAGCCCGGCGCGCACGGGGTTGGCGACGACGTAGCGAGCTGCGGCGCGCACGTCTTCCTCTCGCCGGAGCGCATGATCGTGGAAGGCAGGCGCCCATACCGGGCCGGACCGCGCCAGCACCCGGTTCGCGTGGACGCCACTGGCCGATTTCATGCGCGATACGACCTTGTCCAAGGGGTCCTGACCCAGCTGCAACAGCCAATGGGCGTGGTCGGGCATCAGCACCCAGGCCAACAGGCGCGCGTCGCCCAGCACCGCGGGCTGGCGGAAACCCCGCACCGCCGCCCACGCGACGTGAAAACCGGCGAAGTACGCGGATCGATCGCGGGTCACCGCGGTCAGGTGGTAGATCTGGCCCGGAACGGAGACGCGCCCGCGCCGCAGCGCGGCATGTCCACGGCGGGCGACGGGGGGTGCAGGGATGTCCATGTCGCGCACGTTGCAGGCGCCCCGAAGCGGCGGCCACCAGCCGATCCCTACCCGCTCGTAGGAAACCCCGCCCCTCGTCGTAGGAGCCCGTCTTGCGGGCGACCCGGCGGCGCAATGAAACGCGGCGAGGCCCGACCACCCCACAGTCGCCGGCAAGGCCGGCTCCTACAGCGCCGGGGCAGCTCCCTCGTAGGAGCCCGTCTTGCGGGCGACCCGGCGGCGCGCTGGAACGCGGCGAGGCCCAACCACCCCACGGTCGCCGGCAAGGCCGGCGCCTGCAACGCCGGTGCAGGCGCCGCCGCTAGTCCTTGGTGACGCGGTTGATCTCGGCCAGGCTGGTGACGCCCTGGCGCACCTTGAGCAGGGCGGACTGGCGCAGGTCGCGGATGCCGACGCGCTGCGCGGCCTCGGCGATCTGCATGGCGTTGCCCCCCTCCAGCACGATGGCCTGGATCTCCTCGTTCATCGGCATCACCTGGTAGATGCCGGTGCGGCCCTTGTAGCCCTCGGTGCACTCCTCGCAACCGACCGGCTCGTACACGGTGAAGCCCTCGCGGATCTCGGCCTCGGTGAAGCCCTCGGCCAGCAGCGCGTGGCCGGGCAGCTCCACCGCGCGCTTGCACTTGGGGCACAGGCGGCGGGCCAGGCGCTGGGCGATCACCAGGGTGACCGACGAGATGATGTTGTAGGGCGCGATGCCCATGTTCATCAGGCGCGCGATGGTCTGTGGGGCGTCGTTGGTGTGCAGGGTGGACAGCACCATGTGGCCGGTCTGCGCGGCCTTGACCGCGATCTCGGCCGTTTCCAGGTCGCGGATCTCGCCGACCATGATGATGTCCGGGTCCTGGCGCAGGAAGCTGCGCAGCGCGGCGGCGAAGGTCATGCCGCGCTTGGTGTTCTGCTGCACCTGGTTCACGCCGGGCAGGCGGATTTCCACCGGGTCCTCGACCGTGGAGATGTTGCGCTGGTCGTCGTTGAGGATGCCCAGCGCGGTGTACAGCGACACGGTCTTGCCCGAGCCGGTGGGGCCGGTCACCAGCACCATGCCGTAGGGCTTGTGGATCGCCTCCAGGAACAGCTTCTGCTGGTCCGGCTCGTAACCCAGCTTGTCGATGCCCAGCTTGGCCGCGCTGCCGTCCAGGATGCGCAGCACCACCTTCTCGCCGAACAGGGTCGGCAGGGTGCTGACGCGGAAGTCGATCTGCTTGGTCTTGGACAGGTTGAGCTTGATGCGTCCGTCCTGCGGCACGCGCTTCTCGGCGATGTCCAGCTGCGCCATCACCTTCAGGCGCGCGGCGATGCGCTGGTTGAGCTTCACCGGGGCGCGGGCCACGGTCTTGAGCAGGCCGTCGATGCGCATGCGCACGCGGTAGTCGGTCTCGTACGGCTCGAAGTGGATGTCCGAGGCGCCGCGGCGGATGGCATCCACCAGCACCTTGTTGACGAACTTCACCACCGGGGTGTCGTCGCCCTTGGCGTCCACGCCCGAGTCGGACGCGGCGCCCTCGTCGTCGGCGCCCACGTCCAGGGAGTCCAGGCCTTCCTCGTCCTCCTCGCCGAGCCCGCCGGAGAGCTGGTCGCCGGCGCTGTGCCACTGCTCGAGGGTGCGGCGGATCTGGTCCTCGTCCACCAGGATGGGTTCCACCGCCAGGTTGGTGTGGAACTGGATCTCGGCCAGCGCCGCGGTCTGCGTCGGGTTGCTGGTGCCGACGAACAGCTTGCTGCCGCGCTTGAACAGCGGCAGCACCTGGTGCTTCTGCAGCAGCTCCTCGCTGACCAGCTTCATCGCGTTGTGGCTGGCGTCGAAGGCCGAGGCGTCCAGCAGCGGCATGCCGAACTCGATGGCGTTGGCCGCGGCCAGCTGCGCCGGCGCCACCAGTTTCTTGTCGGCGATCCACTGCGCCAGCGGCATCTTGGCGTCGGTGGCCTGGGCCATGGCCGCGCGCGCGGTGGCCTCGTCCATCGCGCCGTCCTGCACCAGGCGGCGGGCGATACCGGTGATTCCCACCAGGTTGGCGGTTGCCACAGCACTCATGTTTCGGTTCCCCGGGAACGTCGGCGACAAGATAGCGCAAAGTGCCGCCGCCGCGCCCCGCGGGCGGCGCCCGCGGGGGCGCTCAGGCCTGCGGCGGCCGGTCCGGGCCGGTGCGCGGGATGCGCACGGTGAAGACCGTGCCCGCCGGGCCCTCGCCGGGGTCGCCGGGGCGCCGGCTGCGCACGCCGATCTCCCCGCCCAGCACCTCGGTGACGATCTGGTGGACGATGTGCAGCCCCAGCCCGGTGCCGCCGCGGTGGCGCCCGGTGGTGAAGAACGGCTCGAACACCCGCGGCAGGTCCTGCGGGGCGATGCCGCGGCC
>DASRYN010000094.1:0-5638 GCA_035687185.1 Pseudoxanthomonas sp.
TACCGGTCGCGCCGGGTACCGAGCCTGTCGAGCGGACCTGGCCGGCGGACGGCGAGGAACTCCGGGAGGCCAGCCCGTTCGCGGCGCTGGCGGCCCTGAAGCAGAAAAAGTAGGACGGCCGCGCCGCCGCCGCAGGCGCCCTGGATGGCACCGGCGGGTGGCTTCGAGGTCTCACCAGTACACGCAATCAACCGAGTTTGGAGCAATCCCATGGCTGTGCAGAAATCCCGTGTCACCCCGTCCCGTCGCGGCCAGCGCCGTTCCCACGACGCGCTGACGGCCAAGCAGCTGGCCACCGACCCGACCAGCGGCGAGACCCACCTGCGCCACCACGTGACCGCCGACGGCTACTACCGCGGCAAGAAGGTCATCACCACCAAGACCTCGGTGGTCGAGGAAGACTGAGCCTGACCCGGGCGCGCGCCCCCGGCACGCGCCCGTCACCGGCCTTTTGTCCCGGCTCCCGCGGGAGCCTCGATCGGGAGCGCGCATGAGCGGACGGATCTATTCGCGCATCGCCGGAACCGGCAGCTACCTGCCGGAGAAGGTGGTGACCAACGACGACCTGGCCAAGGTCGTCGACACCAGCGACGAGTGGATCCGCACCCGCACCGGCATCCGCGAGCGGCGCATCGCCGCCGAGGGCGAGACGACCAGCGACCTGGGCTACCGGGCCGCGCTGCGCGCGATCGAGGCCGCCGGCATCGAGGCGGCCGACATCGACCTCATCGTGGTCGGCACCACCACGCCCGACGTGGTGTTCCCGTCCACCGCCTGCCTGATCCAGCAGAAGCTCGGCATCGCCGGCTGCGCGGCGTTCGACGTCAACGCGGCCTGCTCGGGCTTCGTGTTCGCGCTGAGCGTGGCCGACCAGTTCGTGCGCAGCGGCACCGCGCGGACCGCGCTGGTGATCGGTGCCGAGACCCTCACCCGCATCGTCGACTGGACCGACCGCACCACCTGCGTGCTGTTCGGCGACGGCGCCGGCGCGGTGATCCTGCGCGCCGACGCCGAGACCGGCATCCTTTCCACCCACCTGCACGCCGACGGCAGCAAGAAGGACCTGCTGTGCTGCCCGGCAGGCGTGTCCAGCGGCTTCGACACCGGCGCCGCCAATGCCGGCGTGCGCATCCTCATGGCCGGCAACGAGGTGTTCAAGCACGCGGTCAAGGCGCTGGACGGCGTCGTGGACGAGACCCTCGAGGCCAACGGGCTGGACCGGCACGCGCTGGACTGGCTGATCCCGCACCAGGCCAACCTGCGCATCATCGAGGCCACGGCCAAGCGGCTGGACATGCCGATGGACCGCGTGGTCGTGACCGTGGACCGCCACGGCAACACCTCCGCCGGCTCGGTGCCGCTGGCGCTGGACGAGGCGGTGCGCTCGGGCCGCGTGCAGCGCGGCCAGCTGCTGCTGCTGGAAGCCTTCGGCGGCGGCTTCACCTGGGGCTCGGCGCTGCTGCGGTACTGAGTCCCCGCGCCGCCGTCGCCGCGCGAGGCGATGGGCGCGCCGCCCCGCAGGGCCCGTTCGCGATCCATCGAAGAAGCCGCGCGTCGCGCGGCTTTCGCTTTTCCGTTGGCCGCGCTTCACGCCGCGATGCTTCCTTGCGTCCCGCGCGCATCACATACGCCGTGGTACAGACAAACGCGACGGTTCGCCCGTATCATCGCCGCACTTTCGCCACCTGCGCCTGCGCGTGACCCAACCGACGCTCGCTTTCGTCTTCCCCGGACAGGGTTCCCAGTCCGTGGGCATGCTCGCCGAACTGGCCGAACTGCATCCGCTGATCCGCGAGACCTTCGCCGAGGCCTCCGACGGCGCGGACGCCGACCTGTGGGCGCTGTCGCAGCAGGGCCCGGAAGAGGCGCTCAACCGCACCGAGTTCACCCAGCCGGCGCTGCTGGCCGCGGGCGTGGCGGTGTGGCGCGCGTGGCGGGCGCAGGGCGGCGCGCAGCCGGCGCAGCTGGCCGGCCACAGCCTGGGCGAATACACCGCGCTGGTCGCCGCCGGTGCGCTGTCGCTGCGGGACGGCGCACGCCTGGTGCGCCTGCGTGGCCAGCTGATGCAGGACGCCGCGCCCGCGGGCACCGGCGCCATGGCCGCGGTGCTCGGCGCCGAGGACGCGGTGGTGCAGGAGGTCTGCGAACAGGCCTCGGCCGGCGAAGTGGTCGTCCCGGCCAATTTCAATTCGCCCGGCCAGGTCGTCATCGGCGGGCATGCCGCCGCGGTGGACCGGGCGCTGGCGCTGCTGGCCGAGCGCGGCGTGCGCAAGGCGGTGAAGCTGGCCGTCAGCGTGCCCTCGCACACGCCGCTGATGCGCGAGGCGGCCGACCGCCTGGCCGAGGCCATGGCCCGGGTGCAATGGCAGGCGCCGTCGCTGCCGGTGGTGCAGAACGTCGACGCCCGGGCGCACGAGGGCGTGGACGCCATCCGCGACGCGCTGGTGCGCCAGCTCTACCTGCCGGTGCAGTGGACCGGCTGCGTGCAGGCGCTGGCCTCGCGCGGCGCCACGCGCGTGGCCGAATGCGGCCCGGGCAAGGTGCTGGCGGGCCTGGCCAAGCGCATCGACAAGTCGCTGGACGCGCGCGCGCTGGGTGCGGCTTCCGATTTCCAGTCCGCGCTGGAAGACTGGCGCTGACGGTCCCGCGCCGGCGCGCGCGCCCGGCCCATCCCTGGAACACGCTACGAGGTCCACGATGACGAACCTGCCCCTCACCGGCGAGATCGCGCTGGTCACCGGCGCCAGCCGCGGCATCGGCGCCGCCATCGCCGACGAGCTGGCCGCGCGCGGCGCCACCGTGGTCGGGACGGCCACCAGCGATGCCGGGGCCGAGGCCATCGGCGCGCGCCTGGCCGCGCAGGGCGGCCACGGCCGCCGCCTGGACGTCACCGACGCCGCGGCGGTGGAGGCGCTGATCGACGCCATCGCCAAGGAGTTCGGCCCGGTCTCCATCCTGGTCAACAACGCCGGCATCACCCGCGACAACCTGCTGATGCGGATGAAGGACGAGGACTGGCAGGCGATCCTGGACACCAACCTCACCAGCGTCTACCGCACCAGCAAGGCGGTGATGCGCGGGATGATGAAGGCGCGCAAGGGCCGCATCGTCAACATCGCCAGCGTCATCGGCGCCACCGGCAACGCCGGCCAGGCCAACTACGCCGCGGCCAAGGCCGGCATCATCGCCTTCAGCAAGTCGCTGGCCAAGGAAATCGGCAGCCGCGGCGTGACCGTGAACGTGGTCGCGCCCGGCTTCATCGACACCGACATGACCCGCGAGCTGCCCGAGGACGCGAAGAACGCGATGCTCGGCCAGATCGCCCTGGGGCGCTTCGGCGAGCCGGCGGACATCGCCCGCGCCGTGGCGTTCCTGGCCGGCCCGGACGCCGGCTACATCACCGGCGAGACGCTGCACGTGAACGGCGGCATGTACATGGCCTGACCGCGGCGTTCGCCACGCTTTCAAAAGCCGCGTAAGCTTTTGATTCGGTTGCGGTTGCCGGCCAGTGCCCGGCGCCGCGGCTTTTGACTACACTATCCGCCCTTGGACAGTGAAACCCGCACCGCCGCATCGGCGGCGGTCCGATCGACAACCACTCCGCCTGGAGCAGCAAACCCATGAGCACCATCGAAGAGCGCGTCAAGAAAATCGTCGTCGAACAGCTCGGCGTCAAGGAAGAGGAAGTGACCAACAGCGCCTCGTTCGTCGACGACCTGGGCGCCGACTCGCTCGACACCGTCGAGCTGGTGATGGCCCTCGAGGAAGAGTTCGAGTGCGAGATCCCGGACGAGGAAGCCGAGAAGATCACCTCCGTCCAGCAGGCGATCGACTACATCAAGGCGCACGTCAAGAGCTGACGCGCACCGCGACCGCGGGCCGGGGCACGGCCCGCGGAGCACACCACAACCGGGGCCGCTGCGTGCGGCCCCGTGCGCGTCTGGCGGAGGCGTCCGCCGGCGCGGCCAGCAGAACACCAGGAGCCGTCTATGAGCCAGCGTCGCGTCGTAGTCACCGGCATGGGCATGGTCACCCCGTTGGGCAACGACCTGGCCAGCAGCTGGGACGGAATCGTCAACGGCCGTTCCGGCATCGGGCCGGTCACCCATTTCGATGCATCGGCGTTCAGCACCCGCATCGCCGGCGAGATCCGCGACTTCGATCCCACCGCCTTCGTGCCCCCCAAGGACGCGAAGAAGATGGAGCCGTTCATCCACTACGGCCTGGCGGCCTCGTTCATGGCCCTGGACGACTCCGGGCTGGAGATCACCGAGGCCAACGCCGAGCGCATCGGCGCCATCATCGGCTCGGGCATCGGCGGCATCCTCGGCATCGAGGAGCAGACCGCCAAGTACCTGGACGGCGGCCCGCGCAAGATCTCGCCGTTCTACGTGCCCAGCACCATCATCAACATGCTGCCCGGGCAGCTGAGCATCATGCGCGGCATCAAGGGCCCGAACTTCTCGGCGGTCTCGGCGTGCGCCACGTCGAACCACTCCATCGGCACGGCGATGCGCATGATCCAGTACGGCGACGCCGACGTGATGATCGCCGGCGGCGCCGAGCGCGGTTCCTCGCCGACCTCGATGGGCGGCTTCTGCTCGATGAAGGCGATGTCCACGCGCAACGACGAGCCGGCGCGCGCCTCGCGTCCCTGGGACGCCGAGCGCGACGGGTTCGTGCTCGGCGACGGGGCCGGCATCCTGGTGCTGGAGGAGTACGAGCACGCCAGGGCGCGCGGCGCGCGCATCTACGCCGAGCTGGCCGGCTTCGGCGCCAGCGCCGATGCCAACCACATGACCGCGCCCAGCGAGGACGGCGAGGGCGCGGCGCGCTGCATGGCCGCGGCGCTGCGCGACGCGAAGGTGGACCCCTCCGGCGTCGACTACCTCAACGCGCACGGCACCTCCACGCCGCTGGGCGACCTGGCCGAGACCCTGGCCATCAAGCGCGCGCTCGGCGACCACGCCTACCGGATGATGGTCAGCTCCACCAAGTCGATGACCGGCCACCTGCTCGGCGCGGCCGGCGGCGTGGAGGCCATCTTCTCGGTGCTGGCCATCCACCACGGCGTGGTGCCGCCGACCATCAACCTGGAGAACCCGGGCGAAGGCTGCGACCTGGACTACGTGCCCAACCAGGCCCGCCAGGCCAGGGTGGACGTGGCCGTGTCCAACGGCTTCGGCTTCGGCGGCACCAACGGCACCCTGGTGTTCCGGCGCATCTGAGCCCGCGGGCCGGCGCGCGCCGGCCTCCGGCTTCGGGGCCGGTGCCCCTCCCGCGACCGCATGCGCGGCGCGCGGGAGCGGCCCCGGCCCTTCGCGTCCGGCAGCCCACGAAACGGCCCTTCATGCTCCGCCTGCATCCGCTCCCCGCCGACACCGACCTGCTGGCGCTGCATCGCCTGGCCCCGGCGCGCTATCCGCTGCTGCTGGAGTCGGTCGCCTCGGGCACGGTGCAGGGGCGCTGGGACCTGTTGCTGCGCAGCGACGGGGGCGGCCTGAGGCTGGACCCCGACGGGACCACGCGCGACCTGGCGGGCGCGCCGGTGGAGGGGAACTTCCTGCACGCGCTGGACGCGTGCTGGCGCAATGCGCGGGCGGGCGCGGGCGAGGATGCGCACTGGCCGTTCCGCGGC
>DASRYN010000095.1:0-2010 GCA_035687185.1 Pseudoxanthomonas sp.
GCAGCCAAGGTAGCCGGTCCGCGTACCAGATGTGGCGCGTGGCCGGGTGGTCCTGCGGCGCGTCCAGGGTGGCCACGGTGACGTCGATGCCGGCCGGCGCGCGCTGCGTGTGCAGCGCCAGCTGCGCGCCGCAGCCGCCGCGGACGGTGGCCGGTTCCGGTGCGCCGCGGGCCGTCACCCCGCCCACGTGTCGCGCAGGGTCACGCTGCGGTTGAACACGGGGGCGTCGGCGCGGTGGTCGTAGCGGTCGGCGACGAAGTAGCCGGTGCGCTCGAACTGGAACGACTGCTCCGGGGCGGCCTGCGCGGCCGCCGGCTCCACCCAGCCGCGGACGACCTTGCGCGAGTCGGGGTTGAGGTGGTCGCGGTAGGTCTTGCCGTCGGATTCGTCGTCCGGCTTCTCCACCGAGAACAGGCGGTCGTAGAGGCGGATCTCCGCGGCCACCGCGTGGCGCGCGCTGACCCAGTGGATGGTGCCCTTGACCTTGCGGTTGGCGCCTTCCATGCCCGGGCGCGATTCCGGGTCCAGCCAGCCGCGCAGCTCCACCACCTGGCCGGCCCCGTCCTTGACCACCTCGTCGATGCGCACGATGCCGGCGCCGCGCAGGCGGGCCTCGCCGCCGGGCACCAGCCGCTTCCAGCCCTTGGGCGGCACCTCGGCGAAGTCCTCGCGCTCGATCCACAGTTCGCGCGAGAACGGCACCTGGCGCGCGCCCTGCGCGTCGTCCTTGGGATGGTTGGCGAAGGCCAGCGACTCCTCGTGGCCCTCCGGCAGGTTGGCGAGCACCAGCTTCAGCGGGTCGACCACCGCCATGCGCCGCGGCGCGGTCGCGTCCAGGTCCTCGCGCAGGCAGCCTTCCAGCACGGAGAAGTCGATCACCGAGTTCTGCTTGCTGATGCCCACCCGGTCCACCAGCAGGCGCAGCGACGCGGGCGTGTAGCCGCGGCGGCGCAGGCCCTGCAGGGTGTACATGCGCGGGTCGTCCCAGACGTCCACCAGGCCCTCGGCCACCAGCTGGGTGAGCTTGCGCTTGCTCATCACCGTGTAGTTGATGTTCAGGCGCGAGAACTCGATCTGGCGCGGCTTGGCCGCTTCCAGCGGCAGGCCGCGGTCCAGCAGCGGCTGCAGCAGCTCGGGGTGGCCGGCCAGGTCGACGCTGTCCACGCACCAGTCGTACAGCGGGCGGTGGTCCTCGAACTCCAGCGTGCACAGCGAGTGGGTGATGCCCTCGATGGCGTCGCCCAGCGCATGGGCGAAGTCGTACATCGGGTAGATCGGCCAGGCGCCGCCGGTGTTCTGGTGCTCGACGTGCTTGATGCGGTACAGCGCCGGGTCGCGCAGGTTGATGTTGCCGCTGGCCATGTCGATCTTCGCGCGCAGGGTGCGCGCGCCGTCGGGGAACTCGCCGGCGCGCATGCGCGCGAACAGGTCCAGGTTCTCTTCCACGCTGCGGTTGCGCCAGGGCGACTCGCGGCCCGGCTCGGTGAGCGTGCCGCGGTACTCGCGCACCTGCTCGGCGGTGAGGTCGCAGACGTAGGCCTTGCCGTCGCGGATCAGCTTCTGCGCGGCCAGGTAGTAGACCTCGAAGTAGTCCGAGGCATGGCGCAGGCTGGCCCATTCGAACCCGAGCCAGCGCACGTCGTCCTGGATGGCGCGCACGAACTCGGGGTCTTCCCTGGCCGGGTTGGTGTCGTCGAAGCGCAGGTTGCAGCGGCCGCCGAACTCGGCGGCGATGCCGAAGTCCAGGCAGATGGCCTTGGCGTGGCCGATGTGCAGGTAGCCGTTGGGTTCGGGCGGGAAACGGGTGCGGATCGCGCGGTGCTTGCCGCTGGCCAGGTCCTCGCGGACGATCTGGCGGATGAAGTCGCGCTTCTCCGGCGCGTCGGCGGCGGGCGGGGCGGTATCGGACATGGCGGGGGCTGCGGAAGGCAAACCGCAAGTTTAGCCGAGCCGCCGCGAAGGCAGCGCCGGGCAGGGGCCGTTCACCGGCTGCGCCGGCGCGCGGCGTAT